>JAIELM010000498.1 GCA_019752975.1 Undibacterium sp.
ACGCTCCAATATCCATTTACGTTCACCGGTCTCGATATCATAGGCGGCGATACGATTGTCTATGCTATGCACTAAAACCAATTTATCGGACAACACAGGCGAAGACAAAACCTCACTCGAGGCTTGCGTTTTCCAACGTAATTTTCCTTGCGAATTAAATACAAACACTACACCTTTTTGCCCAGCTACAGCGACCGCCGACGCGTTAGCTCCAACCCCTGCAGTCAAGGGTAAATCTGCCTTGATACGCCAAGCAACTTGCCCACTTTTGGCATTCAAGCGCAGCACTGTGCCGTCGTGCGCCGCTACATACACGTCCTCACCCACATTAGCAGGCGTGAATACATATTCATCGCTAGCTCCGACATCGACTGTCCAGGCTTTTTTCACTGCCATAGTCGGAGTAAATGCTTCTAAAACAGCAGGGGCATTTTTTGTGTCCGTCTTCGAAAAAGGATTCAAAGACGATAAAGTGGAACATCCTGATAACGCTGTCAATGTCAGTATAAGGAATAATTTTGGCTGAAAAAATGGGATCATTTTCATCTTATTTTTTTGCCTCTTCTGTACTTCCTTTTGCGTCCGCTTTGAGGTCAGGTTTTACCTCTGACGCGCCACCGATAGCATCCAATTTCACTTGCACCAACTGGCGCCCAGGATGTTTTTCGGATAATTTACTTAAGGCTAAACTATAGCTAGCTCTGGCATCGGCAATCTTATTTTGCGCAACTAAAATATCTGCTTTTCGTTCTGCTACGTCAGCTTCAAATTCAGGTGGGAATTCCCCCGCCAAAACCTTCAAACCTTCATCATAGGACTTATCGTCTAGAGAAAGTGCCGCCAAACGTAATTTAGCTACCGCTTTAAATTCATTGGTCGAAGCATGTTCCACAGCCCACGTTAATTGGCTCTTCGCCACTTTGATATCATTGGCATCAAAAGCACTTTTTGCTGCCACTAATGCCGCCATCGTAGCGTACGAAGTTTTATCATAGCTTGCAATCAAAGACGCGGTAGCTACTTGCACTTTAGCGTTATCTTTGGCTGTCAATGCGCGCTGGACTTCTTCGTATAAAGTAAACGCCCCTGCCGCTTGTTTACCTTGGTAGATGGACCATGCAGTCCAAGTACCATAGCTAAATAAGGCGGCAATGAGCAACCAAATAATTAAATTACCATTTTGTTTCCACCAAGCTTTTAGGGTGTCTATCTGTTCTTGCTCTTCGAGATCGTAGGCCATGTCTGTTTTATTTTAAAAAATTAATGAAGGTGTACGTGGTTAGGGTTGTCACAATGGTGTTCGTCTTTATTTTCACTTTCGCCAATAATTTGATCCAACAAATAATCTACCGCTGCGCCATAAGGGACAGAGGTTTGGTTATTCTCAAAATCACTAGAACGTAAATCTTTGATGGTAACCGTTTCAGAAGCGGCTTCATCTTCACCGATAATCGCTGCAAATGCCGCACCACTAGCATCGGCTTTTTTCATTTGCGACTTAAAGCTGCCTATTCCAGTGTTAGAAGCGCAATGTAACACAACATCTAGGCCAGCATCACGTAATCTTTCGCCAAGAACAAAAGATTGCATTTGTGCCTGTTCACCCTGATGTAGTAAATACACATCACATATGGAGGTCGCATTAAGCTCGCCAGTCAGCTTCATTAACTCCAATAAGCGTTCAACCCCCATCGCAAAACCACAGGCGGGTGTAGGTTTCCCTCCGAACATACCAAATAGACTGTCATAGCGACCACCAGCACACACCGTCGCTTGTGCGCCCAACTCATCACTAATCCATTCAAACACCGTACGATTGTAATAGTCTAAGCCACGCACCAAGCGCGGATTGATGGTAAAGGGAATGTTATTGTGACGCAGAATCTTTTGTACACCCTCAAAATGCGCTTTGGATTCTTCACCCAAAAAATCCAACAGCTTAGGTGCATTATTCACCATCGCTTGCATGGTCGGATTTTTCGTATCCAGAATACGTAAAGGATTGGTATGCAGACGACGTTGTGCCTCTTCATCTAGGATGTCTTTGTGTTGTTCAAAATAGGCGATTAATTCTGCACGGTGCAAATTACGCTCAGCAGCGTCACCGATAGAATTGATTTCCAAACGCACTTTATCCAAACCTAAATCGTCCCAGAGCCTTTGGCACATGACGATCAGTTCTGCATCAATGTCAGGGCCACTAAAACCCAAGGCTTCTGCACCAACTTGATGGAACTGCCGATAGCGTCCACGCTGCGGCTTTTCGTGTCGAAACATAGGGCCGGTGTACCACACCCTTTTAGGTCCATCGTAAGTCAAATTATGTTCAATCGCAGAACGCACAATCCCTGCTGTATTCTCAGGACGCAGGGTTAGTTTATCGCCGTTCATAACATCTTCAAAGGAGTACATTTCCTTTTCCACGACGTCAGTCACCGCACCTAAACCTCGTGCAAATAAGGAGGTCGTTTCGACGATGGGCGTACGCATTTGCGCAAAGCCATAACTTTTCAAAACCGATTGCACGGTATTCTCAAACAATTCCCATAGTGGCGCATGTTCGGGAAGGACGTCATTCATCCCTTTAATCCCTACAATTTTCTCCACTTTTTTCTCTTCTGACATAGCTAACTCTCGTTGTTAATGTGCATCTCACACTTACTATGCGTCATGTGCTTAGTTATGTGCTTAGTTATGTGCTTAGTTATGTGATTAGTTAAGACTAATTAGTTAGGACTGATAATGCGATTGCACGTAGTCTAAAACAATTTTTTGAAAATCTTTGGCAATATTTTCACCACGCAATGTCATGGCTTTGACACCGTCAATAAACACTGGCGCCGCAGACGATTCACCGGTACCGGGTAAGCTAATGCCGATATTGGCATGCTTAGATTCACCAGGGCCATTGACGATACAACCCATCACAGCGACGTTCATTCCTTCCACTCCGGGAAATTGTAACTTCCAAGTCGGCATTTGCTCGCGCAAAAAGGATTGAATATCATCTGCTAGCTCTTGAAATACGGTGGAAGTGGTGCGACCACAACCAGGACAAGCAATGACCATGGGCATGAACTTGCGCAAGCCCATAGTTTGTAAAATTTCCTGCGCCACATACACTTCTTTGCAGCGATCACCGCCCGGTTCAGGTGTTAATGAGACGCGCACGGTATCTCCAATACCTTCTTGCATCAAGACTGACAATGCCGCTGTTGATGCGACGATACCTTTACTGCCCATGCCGGCTTCAGTCAAGCCCAAATGCAATGGATAGTCACACAAACGTCCTAATTCACGGTACACCGCGATTAAATCCTGCACACCCGAAACCTTACAAGACAAAATAATTTTATCCTGTGCCAAACCCAATTCCTCAGCTCGCTCAGCGTTTTCAATCGCGGAAGTAATCAGGGCGTGGTACATCACACTTTGGGCGCTAAAAGGCGTACTGCGCTGAGCATTTTCGTCCATGATCCGCGCCAGTAAAGCTTGATCTAAACTCCCCCAATTCACCCCTATGCGTACTGGTTTATTGTAGCGACAAGCAAGCTCTATCATTTGTGCAAATTGGCTATCGCGCTTGGCACCTTGTCCCACATTGCCTGGATTAATTCGATATTTAGACAGGGCTTGCGCGCAATCCGGATAATCGGCTAGAAGAGTATGACCGTTATAGTGAAAGTCACCGATCAAGGGAACATCAATGCCCATTTTATCGAGCTGTTCCCGAATATACGGAACAGCCGCCGCCGCCTCGGGATTATTCACGGTGATGCGCACCAGCTCAGAACCAGCTCTGGCCAATTCTTTGACTTGTATCGCAGTACCGACCGCGTCCGCGGTGTCGGTATTGGTCATAGACTGCACAACGATAGGTGCGTCGCCACCGACCACAACTATTTTCTCTTTATACGCAATGCTTACGGAACGCGAAAGCCGACGTTTTGTAGATCCCGTGCCAATTTCTTCCAAACCTATGCTCAACATCCGTGCGCCTTCCTTACTTCACCAAAAAATTAGCAACGTTACTGCCTTTTTCGGCTGTGATTGGCATCGCGACGCCGCGAAGTACACCATCAACACCCGCTGCATTACCTATCTTGATTTGCAAATTCTGTTTCAGGCTAAAAGACTCCTCCGTACCAGCTTTTGCCAAATGCGAACTCAAGATCACACCATTAAGCGTTTTTACTTGTATCCAAGAATTTTGCCTAAACTTCAGAGTGAAACTTTCACTTAGTGGTAACGCGCTTGTAGTTTGTTCTTGTTTTTGCTCTTGCTTTACCGCTTCTGCCGCATCGACAGCGAGCGACGCCGGCTGCGCTAAAGGAACAGAAGTAGCTGCAGTCGCATCCTCATTAGCTTGAGATGCTGGCACAGCTTGATTCTGCACTACCGGAAGTGAGGTAACCATCGTTGTGCTCTGGGGTGATGGTGCGATGACATTTGGCTTAGACGCATCTAGGTTAGTGGATAACTGGGTCTCGACCACATCTGACACAGGCGATGTCACCGCCGCAGTATTGGATTTACCAAACCACGAAAATACACGCTGCCCTAGCTCGGTATGTTGCAACACTAAAAAAATTCCTACTACCGCCACTAAACAAACTGCGCCCACAATGTAACGTTTATTGGTGTCATTTTGACCCAACAACGATGACCTAGATTCGATAAAGGGTGTAGACAGCGCTGGACGCATTGACGCATCCAATGGGAATGGTGACACTTCAACTGGCAAACTGAGTATCATTGCGTCCGAATCGATTTTCAACAATTTAGCATAAGCGCGTACAAAACCTCTTACGATAACCATTTTTGGTAGCGCTGCATATTGATTTGCCTCTAAGGCCACGACTTGCGACTGGGATAATTTGAGCTGCTCGGCGACGTATTGTACGCTCCACTTTTTTTGGTTACGCGCATTGGATAATTGCTCACCCACCGAAAATGGTGAAAGTGTTGAGGCAGATTCTGAAGCAACTTGTTCCATATCATTCTTATTGTGAGGTGAAACACTATTCATTAAACGCACCCCGTTGCAACAAAGCGTACTCGTTTGAATTTGGGTGACGACGACGCAACTGGGTGGAGAGTTGAGACACAGTGTCTTTATCACCCAATTTCGTATTAATTTTTATGGCCAGCCATAGCACATCAGCATCGAAAATCTCTTCTTTCAATAACTTTTGTATATAAAATTTTGCTTTTTCAAACTGTGATTTTTCAAAGTTAACCTGTGCCAACTTCGCATTAACTAAGGGGTTATTGGGCTGTTCACGAAAAGCCAGCATAAAATACCGCTCAGCCCCCTGTAAATCTTTAACTCGAAAACTACACACGCCAGCGCTAATCATGGATTTTATCGGCGTGACATAACTACTGTCTTTTAACGCTTGATCAAAATAAGTGAGGGATTGTTTCTCGCGTCCGTTTTGGCATAAAAACCAGCCATAATTGTGCGCAAATTCGGAATTCGTCGGTGCTAATTTAAGCGCATGCAAAAAATTTTCTTCCGCATGCACCATATCTTTTTGATCCATTTGCACTAAGCCGCGCAAACTAAACGCATCCGCTAAATTAGGTGAAACCAATAGTGCTTGCCGAATGGATTCCAATGCCGACTTATGCTGTCCTTGTTGAAAATATTCCACCGCCAATTGTAAATGAATTGCTGATCGACGCTGAAGATCAGGACTTTGCGCATTCGCATCGACTTCCTCTTCAGCGGTAAATTTAGAAGTGCGTCCAGCACCAGCACAGGCGACTAATCCACCAACAATCAACACGCAAAGAAGTTGGCGAACCATTGGATACATTTGCTTGTAGAACCTCATTTTTTAATCTCCACAATCTTCCCAAAATCCGCGCCAAATTTCTTCTGATATTGCGCCATTTGCGCCATGCGTTCTTGTACACGGGTTCTATCTTGGACTTCTCCAGCCAATTGACCACAGGCGGCATCAATATCGTCGCCTCGCGTTTTACGCACAGTAGTCACTAAGCCGCCATCCAATAATATTTGCGCAAACATTTTGATACGCATATTACCAGAGCGTAGCAAACCTGACTCAGGAAAAGGGTTGAAGGGAATTAAATTAAATTTACAAGGGACACTTTTCACGAGAGCCAACAACTCACGTGCATGTTGATCGCTGTCATTAACCCCGTCCAACATGCAATATTCAAAGGTCACAAAATCTCGAGGCGCGAATTCCAGATAGCGCTTACAC
>JAIELM010000537.1 GCA_019752975.1 Undibacterium sp.
TGATTATGTCCTCAATATCTGATAACTTGCAAGCTGTCTTGGCGGATTTACAGGCCGCCGCGCGCGCCGTCGGGCGTGATCCGGCAGAAATTCGTCTGCTGGCTGTTTCAAAAACCTTTGGCATCGAGGCGATTGTTGATGCCGTACAAGCCGGGCAACGTTGTTTTGGTGAGAATTACGTACAGGAAGCATTGCTTAAAATACAGCAAGCCGCGACACTGATGCCTATGCAGCCGCTCGAATGGCATTTCATCGGGCCGATACAAAGCAATAAAACTAAAGCTATAGCGGAAAATTTTTCATGGGTGCATAGCGTAGATAGAGAAAAAATCGCCGAACGTCTGTCTGCGCAAAGACCGCCAGAATTAGGCGCGCTACAGATTTGTTTGCAAGTTAATATTAGTGGTGAAGCCAGTAAGAGCGGGGTCGCGCCCAATGATTTACTAGCGCTAGCCAAGTCTGTTCTGGTATTGCCAAACTTAACATTGCGTGGTTTGATGGCAGTGCCAGAAGCGACCGATAATGCCGCTGATCAAGAACAGGCATTTGCCAGTATAGTGTCGCTAAAAAACGATTTGGCGGCGCATGGAATTATTGTCGATACCTTGTCGATGGGAATGAGTGCTGATATGCCAGCGGCGATAGCGCAAGGGTCGACCATACTGCGCATAGGTAGCGCTATTTTTGGAAAACGCAATTATGCTCACGAAATATGAGTACAAACAATGATGACTAATTTACGTATAGGATTTATCGGTGGCGGCAATATGGCAAGCGCACTGATGGCAGGGCTGCAAAAACACATGGGTGAGGCAATAAGCCTCCATGTAGTGGATGTCAATGACCCTATTTTGACAGGATTGGCCTCGCAATTTGGAGCGAGTACCTCGAGGCAAATGGATCAAACATTAAGCCAGATGGACGTCGTGATTTTTGCTGTAAAACCACAACAATTACATGTTGCAGCGCTAGCATTTGCCCCATTTTTGCAGCAGCAGTTAGTATTATCGGTGGCTGCGGGTGTCCGTACTGACGCTATTTCTCGTAGCCTGCAAGGCTATCGTAAGATCGTACGTAGCATGCCCAATACGCCTGCTAGTATAGGATTAGGAATGACAGGCCTGTTTGCTTTGGATGGGGTAAGTGAACAGGACAAGGCGCGCGCGCAAAGCATTATGCAGGCGGTGGGAGAAACCTTATGGGTGGAAACCGAGGCCATGTTAGATGCTGTAACTGCCGTGTCGGGCAGTGGTCCAGCGTATGTTTTCTACTTGATTGAAGCCATGCAAGCGGCGGCAATTGAACTCGGATTTCAACCGCAACAGGCGCAGCAATTGGCTTTAGCGACTTTTAACGGTGCTGCACAAATGGCTTTGCAGTCGGATCAAGCTGTGAGCATATTGAGGGAAAGAGTAAGCTCCAAAGGTGGTACTACCTATGCTGCTCTGTGTAGTATGGAAGAGAGTAAAGTAAAGGACGCGATCAGCAAAGCGATACATGCGGCTGCGGTGCGTGGTAGGGAATTAGGCGACGAGTTTAGTCTCAGCTAGAAAAATAGAAAGAACAATGAAAACACCAAAAAGATTACAACCCCTAGTCGACGAAGGCATGATAGATGAAGTGCTGCGTCAATTGATGAGTGGCAAAGAAGCGACTGTCTATGTAGTACGTTGTGGTGAACATATACGTTGCGCTAAAGTATATAAGGAAGCAAGTCAACGTAGTTTTAAACAGGCGGCGGCCTACCAAGAAGGACGTACTGTCAAAAATAGTAGGCAAGCGCGTGCCATGGAAAAAGGCACCAAATATGGTCGTAAGATGCAGGAAGAAGTCTGGCAAAGCGCCGAAGTGGATGCACTCTACAAACTCGCTGCTGCTGGCGTGCGGGTGCCCAAGCCTTACATCTGTTTTGAAGGCGTGCTACTGATGGATTTGGTGATGGATGCCGATGGTGACGTGGCACCGCGCTTAAATGACGTAGCCTTAAGCCGTGAGCAGGCTTTGCAATACCACGCACGCTTAATTGAGCAGGTGGTTTTGATGCTGTGTGCGGGCATTATTCACGGTGACTTATCCGAGTTTAATATCCTAGTCGATGAACATGGACCCGTCATTATCGACCTGCCTCAAGCCATCAACGCCGCTGGAAATATGGGGGCTGCTGCGATGTTGGAACGCGATGTGAATAATCTCGCGATCTATTTTGGCCAGTATGCTCCTGAGCTGGCGCATACCCAATACGGCAAGGAAATTTGGAAGCTGTACGTGGCTGGTTTATTGACCCCAGAAACGCCCTTGACTGGCCGGGTTGCGCAGGACAAGCGACCAGTCAACGTCAAGGCTGTGATTCATGAAATTGCATTGGCAAAAGAAGAAGCAGAAGAAGAGCAGCAACGACGAGCAGCAAACACTAACTAGATAGAAGATAAAAGATAGAAGAGGAAGTATGGGATTTTTAAACAATTGGTTGAAATCAAAAGAAGTTCAAAACCAGGCACCCGTGTTGCAACTCAACGAATTGACGAATCCGAATAAGTGGGATAACCCGGAGTGGATGGCGGTGCATAGGGAACTTGAAAGCTATTCAGTAGATAAACATTGTTTTAGTGAGACCAAAGAATACGCCTATCGCAAGGGCTGGGAATGGACCCAATGTTTATTTGGCTTGGATCAACTCGGCGCGATTCACGCTAACGCCAAAGGTTTAGGAGTCGGCGCTGGGCATGAGCCGATTCTGTATTATTTGACCGATAGAATTGCCGAGGTGGTTGGAACCGATCTTTATGGTAATGCCGCTTGGTCGGGGCGTAGCGTAGGTGGTAATGAGGCGGATGCGGCAGTGCTGGAAGATATGAGCCAATTTTGTCCTCGCCCATTTGTCAAAGAAAAACTTAAGCTGATTAACATGGATGGCACCAAGTTGACATTTGCAGACGAACAGTTCGATTTTGTTTGGTCGCTCTCTTCAATTGAACATTTTGGTGGGCATGATGCGGCTACCCAGTCTATGCAAGAGATGGCCAGAGTCACCAAGAAGGGCGGGATAGTTGCGGTTGCAACAGAATTGATCTTGACGCCGAATAGCCCTTCACATCCTGAATACTTTACCCAAACTGAGTTTGAAAAACATGTAGTCAACGGGGCTCCGTCATTAACGCCAATTCAGGCGATGGATTACAGTTTGCCGGGACTAGAATATCTGCTTGATCCCATAATGTTGCATTTGGAAGGGGATGTGCATAGAGTGCGTCATCATATCGTTCTCAATGACAGTCGTTTTCAATGGACATCCGCACTCTGCTTTTTTCGTAAGAACTAAATAGGTTCACTATGTTAATACTTATCACAGGCGCTAGCTCAGGTTTTGGTTCGGCAATGGCTAGAAAATTTGTACAACATGGCCACCGCGTCATCGTCGCAGCACGGCGTCTTGAGCGCCTCCAAGAACTCGCTGCTGAACTAGGTGAAGCTTGTTTGCCAGTCGCGCTGGACGTGACTGATAAAGCATCTATTGCGCAGATGCTGACTAACTTGTCGGCAGAGTGGAAGGATATTGATGTACTGATCAATAATGGCGGTCTTGCGCTGGGAATTGCTCCCGCCCAAGAAGCCGATCTGGATGATTGGGAAACCATGATCGCTACCAATAACACGGGATTGGTACGCATGACGCACGCCTTGTTGCCACAGATGGTAGCGCGAAAAAACGGCGTGATTATTAATGTCGGTTCGATTGCCGGATCAACTGCCTATCCAGGTGGAAATGTATATGGTGCGACCAAGGCTTTTGTCGATCAATTTACTTTAAATTTACGCGCTGATTTAATTGGGACTGGCGTGCGTGCCAGCAATATCGCGCCCGGATTATGTGGCGGCACTGAATTTTCTAATGTGCGCTTTAAAGGTGATGACACTAAGGCCGCTAGCGTGTATCAGGGGACGGTTCCTCTGAGCGCAGAGGATATTGCGGAAACCGCGTATTGGATTGCCACCCTGCCTGCCCACATCAATATCAACTATATTGAGATGATGCCCGCTTGTCAGGGTTTTGGGCCGCTACAGGTGCAACGTTCATGACCCAAGAATTTAGTCTGTCGATTCGAGTGTACTATGAGGATACCGATGTGGGAGGTATCGTTTTCTATGCCAATTATCTAAAATATTTCGAGCGGGCGAGAACCGAATGGTTGCGTTCTTTGGGAATCAGTTCTAGCGGTATGATGCAGCAATTTGAGAGCATGTTTGTCGTCAAATTGTGTAATGTCGAGTATCATGCACCAGCGCGCTTAGATGATGAACTTCGTGTAAGTTGTCGTGTCTTAAAACAGGGACGAGCTTCGCTGGTGTTAGAGCAACAAGCTTGGAATGAACAAGGCCTATTGTGCAGCGCTGAAGTGACGATATGTAGTGTCGCCACTAGCGACTGGCGTGTGGTTGCGATCCCCAGTGAAATTGTAAAGTCCATACACAAATCCATACAAAACGACGAAAAAACAGTAAGACCATTATGAGCACAATGACCGTTATTCAAGATTTTTCTATTATCACCCTCATCGCCGAGGCTTCGTTTATCGTCAAAGTTGTGTTGGCGATTTTGTTGATCGCATCTATCACCAGTTGGAACTACATCTTTAGCAAACTCTTCGCGATCAGAAAAGCCAGATCACAGACAGAGATTTTTGAGCGCGATTTTTGGTCGGGCGGTAATTTGGTGGAGTTGTATCAGCAAGCGGTTGCCAATCATCGTGCCAGTCGCGATAAGACTGGTGCATTAGAACGCATTTTTGAAGCTGGTATGAACGAGTATCATAAAGTCAAAGCCGCCAATAAAACGAATCTTGATGCTACCGCGATGTTGGACGGTGCGCGTCGTGCTATGCGTGCTTCCTACCAAAGAGAAATGGATTTATTGGAGTCCCATTTATCCTTCCTTGCCTCAGTGGGTTCGGTCTCGCCGTATATCGGTTTGCTCGGTACTGTATGGGGGATTATGAACTCTTTTCGTGGTTTAATCAACATGCAACAAGCTACCTTGGCCGCTGTTGCACCCGGTATTGCAGAGGCATTAATTGCCACGGCCATCGGTTTGTTCGCGGCGATTCCGGCGGTATTGGCGTATAACCGTTTTTCACATGATATCGATAGATTAGCGATTCGTTTTGAAACCTTTATAGAAGAGTTTTCAAATATTTTGCAGAGGCAATCGCGTTAGAAACCGTCAATGAGTTCACTTCGTGGCGAACGTAAACGCAAATTTAAAGCCGAAATTAATGTCGTTCCTTACATTGACGTGATGTTAGTGTTGTTGGTGATTTTTATGGTGGCCGCTCCGATGACCAATCCTAGCGTGATCAATTTACCGACGGCTGGACAATCGACTCAGCCGCCGTCAGATTTTATTGAAATCGCTTTGAGTCCCAATGCTTCTGCCACGATCAGTATTAATTCCAAAGGGAGTCGCAATGGTAGTCCTACGATTAGCTCTAAGGAAACGGCGGCGGATAGGCGACAACTGATGAAGAAGCTCAAGGAGTTTCACCAAACCAAACCTGACTTACCGGTCCTGGTTTCGGCCGATAAAGAAATCAAATATGATGAGGTGATCCAGGTCATTTCAGAAGCCAAAAAATTAGGAATTAATCGTGTAGGCTTGGCGACAAAATAATGCGCATTCTGCATTTTTTAGTTACCACGACCTTGGCACTCTCCCTTGTCTTGCCAGCGATTGCACAGGAAAATAATGCTGTCCCAATAGTAGAGCAGGGCATTGAGCAGAGTCTAGAAAATAAGCTAGCGCGTTTTTATCTAGCGAAAAATGACTTGAGCGAGACTTGTCGTGCGCTGCTGTTAGAGCATATTACGCTGTTAAGTTCACCTGCCGAAGCACAAATCGTTACGCCGAGTTTGCTACGCAAGCTAGAAAGCGATATGAGTAATATTCTCGCGACGGAAGGCTATTTTTCGCCGCAGTTTCGTTTTGAAAAAAATCCACAAGATGACACCCAAGTCGCTATCCAGATTATTGCTGGTGGACGTAGCGTAGTTAAGCAGATTCAATTTCATTGGACGGGTGCATTTGCGCAGGCGTTTGATGCCGGACAAGCGGATGCGTTGGCGCGACGCGCTAGCTTAATTAAGGAATGGGCGCTGCCACAAAATGCGCCTTTTCGCGATGAAGATTGGAGCCGTGCTAAAACCCTATTGCTGGAAAAATTACGCGCCAATGTGTAT
>JAIELM010000007.1 GCA_019752975.1 Undibacterium sp.
ATTTTTATCGAGGGCGATTTTGTCATTCGCGACGGTGTTAAAACTGACCATTTTGGTGAGACTAGTCAGCATCTCCTTGTGGTATTTGTTGACCGCATAGTTTGCTGTTGCAATCGCCTCAGTACTAGGTTTTTTTTCAGCCAATGCAGATGTTCCGATCAGGCAGGATAAGCCGATCGATGCAGTAACTAGCGCGTGTTTAGCGATAGACGCTGGCTTGCATTGGCTAAGGTGTAGCGCGAATGCATGGTGAGAAATGGGCATGAAAACTCCGTTTAAGGTGAAATATTATTGTGCGATTTTGCGTCAATTGGCCAATACATGGTGGGTAAAGTGTAGCTTGTTCTTGTATGACACACCTGTGGCAAGCTTGGAGCTTATTTGGACCCTACGCGCTTTTTCGAAAAGTGTGACTACCAGAATGAAGAATGGTTCCCTATTTTTTTGATGTAAATTAACGGCGCAGTACTTGACAGTAGCGTGCTATTAGGTGACCCTATTTTTTCTTTAACCGGGATTTTCCATTAGGATTTTTGATGATAGTCGAAAATGCGCTATCTGTACTCAAATAGCGCCGAAGGTGTACTTAATCGAAAGTCTGGGTTTACTATGGCTACACTAACCATCATGGATTTAACTATGAAATTACCCAACTTTTTAAAGTTTGTTTCTACTTTATCTTTTTTTATAGCATTGAATTTGTCCGCCAACGCAGTGGCCAACGATACGGCTAGTTTATTAAATCAAGCTTCACCTGTCAGCGTGAACATGCCTGCGGCAATCGCGACCGATGTGCAAAGTGTTGATGGAATTATTGCGGCTTTGTATGACGTGATTTCCGGTGGAATTGGGGAGAAACGTAATTGGAATCGCATGCGTTCTTTGTTTATTCCTGAGGCGCGCATCATGGCGATTTTTCCTAAAAAAGAATCTAAAGATTTAGGATTAAGAATCATGTCGATTAGCGACTATATCGCTAATTCTGGCCCGATATTAATCGAGACAGGTTTCCGCGAAAAAGAACTTCGTCGACGTACCGAACAATGGGGAGAGTTGCTTCATGTCTTTACTTCATATGAAGCCGTGGTCGAAAAAGATGGTGCAATTCGTCGCGGTATCAACAGCGTACAACTGATGAATGATGGCACCCGTTGGTGGATAGTGTCGCTATTATTTGAAGCGGAACGGCCGCAACTGAGCTTGCCAGAACAGCTCAGCAATTCATCCAAATAGGCGAAAAATAAGTGTAGCGCAAGCCGTCAGAAGAATAGGTAGGTGTGAGTTTGATGAGTGGTACAACTGAAGAGTTTTCAGGCTAACTGCAAGCTTTCAGAAAGATAGGAGAACACTGCGGAAACTCGTCTTAAATGGCGAGATTCAGTGTGTGTGAGTAACCATAACTCGGTTTCACACTCCTCGATTGGGGCGGTGAGCTGATGTAAATCCTTACGCTGTTGCGCTAGAAAGAGCGGAAGCAAACCTATCCCCAAACCTTGAGCAACCATCTCGCTTACCATCATGATGCTATTGACACGATAGCGCGGCGCGATTTTTGGAAAATGCTGTTTTCGCCAAATGACCGAAGGATGTTCCGGTAGTGCGTCGTCAGGGGCAATCCAGTGCTCGTTGGCGATTTTTTCCGCATCGAATTTTTTTAGGCCACCTCTTTTTGCGGAAAATAAAGCGACCCGAATCGGGCCTATCGATTTTCCGATTAAGTGTGGCGGCGGACGTTTGGTGGCGCGAATGGCGATGTCTGCTTCTCTACGGGTTAAGTTCGCCAACGCATTGTCGGTGTGCAGATCGTAAGTCAATAGTGGATGTAGCTGCTGCAATTGTTTGAGGCTGGGCGCTACCAAACCGTTCAGAATCGTATCAGTCGTTGTGATGCGCACCAGCCCTGTTACTTGCCCAGAATCAGCCTGCGCGGTCACACGTGCCAGTTCAATTTGGGCCTCGATATTTTCCGCATAGTTGATCAGTTCTAGCGCCAACTCCATAGGGAGAAAACCTAAACGGGAACGCTGAAAAAGCCTTTGTCCCAAACCTTTTTCTATCCTTTGTATCGTCCGAAAAATAGTCGAGCCGTCCAAACCAAGTCGTTCTCCCGCAGCGGATAAGGTGGAAAATCTGCCTAAAGCCAACACCACTTCCAAGTCCGCAGCGCTTATTTTATATTGCGTAATTGCATTCGTAGTGTGCATGATTGCCTATTTTCATTGTAGTTCGGAAATCATAAACTGTTCCGCACATCAACGCAACGGAGAAACTAAAATGCAGCAACTATCTATCAACGTCCACAGTAGCAGCAGCTATGCCGCTACCTTGTTACGTCTCAGTCTAGGCACAATGTGGGTCGCTCACGCACTGTTGAAATTACTGGTATTCACACTTGCAGGAACCGCAGCGTATTTTGAAAGTATCGGCTATCCGGGATGGTTAGCTTATCCGGTTTTTGCTGCTGAGTTGCTAGGCGGTATCGCTTTGATTTTTGGGATCTATGCACGGCAGGTAGCATTGGCATTGGTGCCAATAATGGCGGTTGCTAGTTCGGTCCATCTACATAATGGATGGGTACATACCAGTCCAGGAGGCGGTTGGGAATATCCAGTATTTTTGATACTCGCATCCATCGTTCTTTGGCTCTTGGGTGACGGTGCTTTTAGTCTGCGTCGTAGCCAGCGCTTGGTACCAAATTCTTAGGGGGAATGGCATGTCAAAAGAATTGAGTTTAGTCAGCTTTCCGCTATGCCCCTACGTACAAAGAGTGGCTATCGTGATGGCGGAGCAGAGAATTCGATTTGAAAGAATCGACATTGATTTGGCAAGAAAACCTAACTGGTTTCTCGATATTTCACCACTAGGTAAAACTCCAGTATTGCTAGTAGATGGGTCACCGATTTTTGAATCATCGGTTATTTGCGAGTATCTAGAGGACATAGGGTCGGTAGCTATGCATCCCAGCGACCCGTTTCAGAGGGCGCAGCACCGAAGTCAAATGGAATTTGGTAGCAGCATTCTTAACGCGATTGCGGGTTTTTATAATGCGCCGGACCAAGCTAGCCTTGCGCTGAAGGTGCAAGAAATTAAACGTAAATTTGCACATGTTGAATCGATTCTCGCTGTTGGTCCCTTTTTTGCGGGAGAGAGTTTTTCTATGGTCGACGCTGTTTATGCACCTGTTTTTCGGTACTTTGAGACTTTTGATGAGATTCACGATTTTGGTTTCTTTGATGATCTGCCTCGGGTAATGGCGTGGCGCAATGCTTTAAGAGCGCGCGAGTCGGTGCAGAGTGCGATTCGACCGGACTTCCCGCTGTTGCTGAAGAAGTTTTTGCTGGCGCGATCTTCAGCTCTCTCTTTAATAATGCAAGCTTGCGCAAATTCGACGTACTAAATGGAGATCAATCTTCCCCTAAACTCGCCAACAACTCGGCTTGATGTTCCGCCACTAGTGCATTGGTCAGTTCACTCAATTCTCCATCCATGATGAAATCGAGTTTGTACAGGGTTAAATTAATGCGATGATCGGTCATACGGCCTTGCGGGAAGTTGTAGGTGCGAATGCGTTCGCTGCGGTCGCCTGAGCCGATCAGGCTTTTTCTGGTGGCGGCTTCTTTGGCTTGTTTCTCGCGCATTTGACCATCCATGATGCGAGTGGCCAACACTCGCATGGCTTGGGCTTTGTTTTGATGTTGGCTGCGACCGTCTTGGCACTCGACCACGATACCAGTCGGGATGTGAGTCAGTCGCACGGCAGAATCGGTTTTGTTGATGTGCTGTCCGCCTGCACCTGAGGCTCTGAAAGTGTCGATTCTTAAGTCGGCGTTGTTGATCACTACATCGGTTAATTCGTCCGCTTCTGGCATCACTGCGACCGTGCAAGCTGAAGTGTGGATACGGCCTTGGGTCTCGGTGGTGGGGACGCGCTGTACTCGGTGTCCGCCGGATTCAAATTTGAGTTTTGAATAGGCACCTAAGCCAGCGATGCGGATAATGACTTCTTTGTAGCCGCCGAGTTCTGCGTTGGACTCGGACATGACTTCCACTAGCCAACGTTGGCGCTCTGCGAAGCGGGTGTACATGCGTAGTAAATCGCCTGCAAAAAGCGCGGCTTCATCACCACCAGTGCCAGCGCGCACTTCTAACAAGATGTTACGCTCGTCGTTAGGGTCTTTGGGCAAGAGCATGGTTTGCAAATCTTTTTTGAGTTGCTCTATGCGTTCTTTGGCAGCATTGATCTCGTCTTGCGCGAACTCTTTCATCTCAGGGTCATTCATCATCTCTTGCGCTTCTACGATGTCATTTTGCGCCTGATTATAGTTTTGGTAGAGTGCCACCAGTGGCTCTAATTCAGCGTGCTCGCGATTGAGTTTGCGGTAGCTGTCCATGTCATTGGTGACACCTTCTTGTACCAAAAGTTGTCCGACTTCGACCAAGCGCTCTGAGAGTTGGTCGAGCTTGTGTAGCATTGATGGTTTCATGATGAATGTATTTAAGAAATAGAGATTCGAGACTTCTCAACGCCGAGACGAAGAGGAAAAACAAAAGGAGAAAGGCGAAAGTCGTTAAAGGTATTCTTTGTACCCCATCTACGTTTTTTTTACATCTCGCAGGTAAGGGGTGTTTACTTTGACTTTGACCTTGATTTGCCGTTTTAGCCTAGCTAACGCCGAGTACGAAATAACTGCGGTAGTAATCGTACTAATTGGGCGCGTTCTTCGCCGTGCGCTTGGTGTAGTGCTTGTTGCGAGCCATGGAGGAATTTGGCGGTCAGGCCTTTGGAGAGCGCCTCTAAAACGGCCTCGATATTCTCACCACGGGCGAGCATTTTGTGGGCGCGTTCTAGTTCAGCTTGGCGTATGACTTCGCTGTTTTCATGCAGATCTTGAATGACTGGGACGACGTTTCTGCCATCTACCCAATGCATATAGGATTGCACTCGGGTTTCGATAATCGCTTCGGCTTGCGCCACTGCGGCATGGCGGTATTCTAGGCCGGTTTGCACCACAGTTGCTAAGTCATCGACGGTGTAAAGAAAGACGTCGTCAAGTTGAGATACCTCTGCCTCGATATCACGTGGTACAGCCAAATCGAGCATAAAAATAGGGCGGTGGCGTCGGGCTTTAATAGCGCGTTCAATCAGGCCTAATCCGATAATCGGTAAGGAGGAAGCCGTGCAGGAAATAATGATGTCAAACTCATGCAGGCATTGCGGTAAGTCGGCTAAACGTAGTGCGCGAGCACCAAAGCGATGGGCTAAAACTTCGCCGCGCTCTAAGGTGCGATTGGCAATCGTGATATTTTTGGGATTTTGTGCGGCAAAATGGGTGGCGCATAGTTCTATCATTTCACCCGCACCGATGAATAAGACTTTTTGCTCGCTGATTTTATCAAAAATGCGTTGCGATAAGCGCACCGCCGCTGCCGCCATAGAGACGCTGTGTGCACCGATTTCGGTGGTGCTACGCACTTCTTTAGCGACTGCAAAAGTGCGTTGAAATAGTTGATGAAGATAAGTTCCTAGGCCACCAGCCGCATCGGCTTGGCGCACTGCTTCTTTCATTTGTCCTAGAATTTGCGGCTCACCCAAGACCATAGAATCTAAACCTGATGCGACTCTAAAAGCGTGTCGCACCGCTTGATCTTGCGGTAAGGTGTAAAGGTGAGAGCGTAATTCTGCGTAGGGCAAACGGTGAAAATCGGCTAAAAAATGTGCCGTCATATCGACCGCATTTTTGCCATCACTGACCGCATAGAGTTCGGTGCGGTTGCAGGTCGACAGCACCGCGGTCTCTGAGCCAGAACTGTTGGTATGTTGGCCAAACCATGCGCGCGCGCCAACGACCGCTTGAGCGATTTGCTCAGGCGAAAACGCCACCTTTTCTCGTAAAGAGACAGGGGCAGTCGTATGATTGAGACCGACGGCAAGAAGTTGCATTGTGAGAACCAACAGGATGAGACGCCATTATACCGCTTTAACGTTGAATGCTCTACCGGCTGGCGTATTGAGTAGGGTCATTACAGGTAGATTTTTTTGCAGTGTTGGGTATGGCGAACACGACCATCGCTCTAACAAATGAAGGAATAGCTATTCGCGGTGTTCATTATTAAACAAAAAGGAGGCTGTCACGAAAGCGATAATTTGAGGAAAAAATAGCAAAGCGCTCAACATCCC
>JAIELM010000357.1 GCA_019752975.1 Undibacterium sp.
TTCTAATGCAATCGCATTAGGTGAATGACCAGTCGCCGTCACCGCACCGATACCCGCTTCTAAACTACCCGACCTTTGATTAATACTAAACAATGAAATACTTTGGTTGGCAGAATTAAGAACATAAACAAATTTACCATTCGCATCCATCGTCAATGCACTCGGTGTCGCTCCCGTAGTCAGGCTAGAACCGAATAAATTGAGCGCCCCAGAACTCGCCTCAATACTATAAGTCGAGAGCGTATTCTCGCCGCCATTAGCAACGTAAAGATAGCGCTGCGTATTCCGACATAGCACACTCACATTAGTCACATCCTTCTCAGCAAAGCTACCGCTCCCATTACTCACAACGCAATGCTGATAAGGTGTACTCGGCTCAGTCAATACCGTCACAGCATAAGCCTCCCCTTTACGCCATGCAGTAGTAAATTTTTTAGTCCCATTCTCACTAAACGCTAAATTATCACCACCTCGATTTTGCAAAACCAAACCACTACCAGACAAACCACTCACACTCACACTCACTTCATATTTAGGCGCAAAAGCATTACTGCCACACGCAGTCAATAAAAACAAAGCACATGAGGTGACAATATTTTTCAAAGAAATTTTAGCTTGCATTAGTAACCTTCAATAGACGAATAGAAAATGGTAGCATTAGAACACATATTTACAGCAATCAGATTCGAAAAGTAAATAAAAAATCTCGCCACAAGGTAGTCAAGATGAGATCTTCGTCTCCATTACAGAGCTGAAAAACAAATTCGCACCAACCTATTTAATGCCATTTCCGTGAATGATAGCGAGAATTCAAAGGCCTTCATTGTTCGACAAAAAACGCTGGATTCCTGATAAAAATATTCGGAAGCCTAATTAGTGACAAACCTCAGGCATGACAACACAGGCTTTTAGCGTCATCTCATGACAGTAGTTGCATCGGACGAAGAAAAATACAAAGCCTACGTCGAAATTCGGCGCCGAAGTGAGCATGAGTCCAGTGCGAGCACGGAATCCGACAAGCCATCAAGCGTGGTTTTTGGTGAATTCATGAAGCAATGGATTTCATTTGAAAAATCCCTACAAGAAGCTGCTCGCGCCCAGGGGCTAAAAGGCTCAGACTTGATTACAAGCAGAAGTCACATACAAGTGTTTGCAACACTTGATCCCGACTCAAAGCAAAAGCTTGAATGGATTAGATTTGTCCGCAATCGAGCTGTTCATGGTCACGGGGAAATAAACATCGATGAAATGAGAGAGGCGACACTAATGCTGAAACAAATTCTCAAACAGTTGAGCCCTGCAAAAAAATCACTTAACAACGTCAAAGGTCAGACTGGATGATCCAAATGCTTTTCGGCTATCCTCCAGTTTCCAACTCAGATGAGCTTGCGAAATTGAAGAAAAAATCTTGGTGGAAAATAGGGAACTAGAGCAGTTTTTCAGGAAGCAACTCTTTAACTTTCCAATCGAAGCGGACGTTTCACGTCTGTCATTTCTACGTTAAATTTTTATGCAGACCAACTTAAATTGTGGTGTCGATGATATTGCATTTGTCTTGACTCTAGGGTTCAATTTAACCTGACATTCTGTATAGCAAGCAAAAGAAATGGACATCGCTCAATATCGTCGGCAAATAACTCTTAACATAACGCTAGGCAACCACTCTGCCCACTTTTGATTTCCAACGATCAGAATTTTTTAATCATTTGCTCTCCGATTTTCGTGTATTGTTCACAGTCTAGGTTCGCTAAGCATTAGAAGACGAAGAGAAAGTACAGCTTATGAGTTTTATTCAGCAGGGATATGCAATTCGTGAAAATGTAATATCTCCTAATCATGTTCAATTGCTTCTCAATGAATTATCCGCACTAGAATTGAATCCTTCACAAGGCGGCATTAGAAGAATTGAAAGTATTATTCCTTGCATAAATGAGCTTGCCAACTCAGAAATGCTCGCCGCTTTTGTCCAAGAATATTTATCAGGTTCGCCAAGCTTGGTCAGGGCAATATACTTTGAAAAATCACCCGCCAATAACTGGTTTGTGACTTGGCATCAAGACAGAACTGTTTCTGTCTCTGCAAAGTTTGAAAAGCCGGGCTGGGGGCCTTGGTCGCTCAAAGCGGGTGTTTGGCATGTCCAACCTCCATTGGATGTACTCAATAGCATGGTAACGGTTAGGATTCATCTTGACCCTGCCACAAAAGATAACGGGTGTCTCAAAGTAATTCCTTGTTCTCATCAACACGGCATTGTGAAAAGCACAGAAGTTAACGAGCTTGCATCAAGGCAGGAAGCAATTTACTGTCAAGTAAGCGCTGGTGGCGCAGTTGTGATGTCGCCACATATTATCCATTCGTCAGAGAAAAGCAGGTCTGAGAGTAAGCGTAGAGTTATACATCTTGAATACTCTAGTTACGTTTTGCCTGACGGTATTGAATGGTTGCCATAATACCTTCTAGCTAGCGAAACTGACTGTTTACCGCTTCACTAGACGAAGTAAGAAGGAGAAATTATGGCACTGAGAGGCACCCAATTGAGTTTTGGACTCGTGAGCTTTGCAATCCTTGCAGGGGTATCGGCACAGGACTATATTCCCGCGAAATGCAAAAGTGCTTTGCCCTATGAAGGCGTCAAACTTTACGCCAAAAAGGTCGAACTTCCGCTCAACTACAACTTCAAAGCTGCCGATTTCAACGGCGACACCGTCGAGCAACTTGATCTGGCAATGAAAAACGCAATGAAGTTGACCAAGGCTTCCCACATGAGCGCCAGTATTGCGACAGCCGAATCAATATGGCATGCCACTCGTTCGACGGACGACACGCAAAAACCGAAGAGCATGTATTGGGCCAGCGTTGGAAAAGCGTTTACAGCCGTAATTATTATGCAACTCGCCGAGGAAGGAAAACTACATTTGACGGATCCGGTTTCGCGATGGATACCAGACCTTCCAAACGGAACGATCACTACCGTTGACCATCTACTTCTGCACACATCTGGACTATTTAGCGCCAACGAAGATGTCGAGTTCCGAAAAGCGCCTCGTTACTTAACGCCCAAAGAACATGTTCGCATTTCAGTCGAGCACGGTGCCATGTTCTGTCCAGGTCAGAATTGGCGCTACTCCAACACGGGCTACACTATCCTGGGCGATATTATCGAAGCGATCGAAGGACTTCCATATCATGAAGTAGTGAATCGGAGAATCGCGAAGCCGCTGAAACTTTCAACTTTACGTGCCTTAGCTCCACAGGAGTCTCCACCGGACGTCGCCCCACTTATTCCTACCGATGGAACGCAACCAGTCCACTCCCCTAGTTGGGGTTATGCTTCAGGTTCGGTAGTAAGTTCGGCCGAGGATATGCTACTTTTTTGGCACGCATTCTTGAGTGCGAAGATTCTCACCCCCGAAAACACTTCCCGAATGTTTGATGAAATGTACCCAATGTTCGGTACCGAAACTTACTACGGCCGAGGAGTCATGCTGTACAAACTGCCAGACCAAGAAAACGGGGCCGCCAAAACTTGGCTAGGACATAGTGGCGGTACGCCGGGTGCTAAGGCCGTAGTTGCATACTCAACGCATGAGCGCGCTTTTATCGCGGTCGCGCTTTCGGGCGATGGCTCGGCAGAGGCTTCTGCCAACCTATTATTGAAAGTCATTTCCAAGCCCAAATAGTTCACTGAACAAATCGATGAACACTAGTGGTGGATTGGACGTATTTTGTATGCCAAGATTCTTGGTCGCCGCCGGATAACCTTGCTCATTTTGAATCAAGTCAACTGCGAAAGACTACTTATAACGACATAAGGACGACACAACAGGCGACACAAGACATCCACATCAAAAAGCACCTAAATACGGTTAAGAAATAGTGCGAGACGTTTTCTGTTGCTTTTTGAGGTGGACGGCTTTGCTTGTTCCTTTGCATGTTCCTTTGCTTGTTCGTACACTTTCGACATGCGCCTGCAACCGCTTTAGTTTGGCAGTGCTAATTTAATTACAGTTGAATCGATAGAGAAACTTTCACGTCCAAAACAAGAATCGGGGAAATATGAGCAAAATACTCTTTAAGTTTATCCGCTGTTTTTATATCATCGGCTTTCTGTTGACGAATTTAAATCTTTACGGACAAACACAAGTTCCGCGTATCGAACCTTCGGCTTGTCCCGTCGAAATTCCCGGAGGCGTAAAAGCCGAATGCAAAATTTTGTTTGTCAAAGAAAACCGCGCCAAAACGGACAGTAAAACAATCAAAGTGCCATTCATCATCATCAAAAGCACAGCGCCTAACCCCGCTCCAGATCCCATTCTCTACACTTCGGGCGGTCCCGGTGCTAGCTCGCTGGGGCGGGTGCGCGGCGCGAAAAATCTCACGCCTTTTACAAAGGAGCGCGACTATATAATCTTTGAACAGCGCGGAACACTTTTCGCAGAACCGAATCTACAATGTCCTGAAGTCGACCACGCGCTTCATAAAAATTGGGAATTGAATTTGAATGCAAAAAAAGCGCGAAGAAATGAAGTGCAAGCGGCGAAGATTTGCCGCGATCGTTTGATTCGTGACGGTGTTGATCTCGCGGCTTATACGAGCGCAGCGAGTGCCGCCGATATAGAAGATTTGCGGCGGGGACTCGGTATTAAAGAAATCAATCTATACGGAATCTCCTACAGCACGCGTTTGATGCTCAACTATATTCGCAGTTATCCAGATCGTGTGCGAAGCGTGATTCTCGATTCAGTTTTACCTACCTCGGTCAATTGGGATGAAAGTGATGTTGATAACGTGATGAATTCGCTCGATTTTTTGGTTGGAAACTGCGCGAGCGATGCAAAGTGTTCGGCGACTTATCCGCAACTCAAAGAGCAACTTTTTGCAGTCATTAAAGCCGCTAACAAAAAACCGATCCGAGTTGATGCAGTCAAAGACGGCAAAATTTTTCCTATCTATTTTGATGGCAACATGGTCTTTGATTTTGTTTACAATCTTTTGGAAGACAACGGCGCATTGCCGACAATTCCGGCTATCATTTCCGCCTTAAACAAAGGCAGTTACGAGGCGTTAAAACCAATGGCCGAAAGCAATCTTTCGAACGAATCTTTTATCTGGGGAATGCGGTATTCGGTTTGGTGTGGCGAAGAAATGCCGTTTCAGCATCGCCGTCTGATCAATGCACAAGCCGCTAAATATCCGGAAATTAGAGGGTTTAAGGTTCAGGGTGCGCTTCCAGACATCTGCAAGGTCTGGAATGTTCCAGCGGCTGACGCGATCGAAAATCTGCCGGTTAAAAGCAGTATTCCGGCGCTCATCTTTGCCGGCAGTTACGATCCCGACACGCCGCCCGCGTGGGGCAAGCTTGTCGCGTCGTGGTTCCCGAACAGTTTCTTCTACGAAGTAAAAACCGCGACTCACGGCGTCAACAACAATCGCTGTACTTTTGTCGATATCACCGCTTCATTCATCATCGATCCAGCAAATAGGCCAAACGACAAGTGTCTCGCAAATCTGCCTGTAATTGAGTTTAAATAGACGAAAATGAGTGCCCCCTTTTGTGTGTGCGCGACCCATATGGATAAAATAAAACACCTTATTGATAGTCATGGAGGTCGAAGACGCTACCGCGAACGCATGGGTACAGTGAAACCCGTGTTTGGGAATTTACGCTACAACCAAGGCCTAGACCGCTTCACTTTACGTAGTTAAATGAAATTGACTCACAGTGGCAGCAATTCTGCTTGGTACATAACATCGAAAAAGTGGAAAGTATTGGATGCTGATTGACACGAGAATTCAAAAAAACATTTTTGTTCGATAAAAACCACCGGATTCTCGATAAAAATATTCGGAAACCTGATTAACGGCAAGCCTAAGACACAACATATGGATTCTATGATTGAATATTTGATTTTAATTGTTAAAAAATTATAGATTTATGTATGTTGTATCGAGGTTTTTCATTTATATTTAAAAATTATTAAATTAATTATGTTAAACAACCTATGCCAAGTAAATTTCTTTCCAGTAAAGTGATCCATGAAAATTTACCGATTTGAGAAGAACGAAACTGACCGCCTAGAAACCATTCGAAAGGGTGAAATCTATATCTCAAGCCCAGAAGATTTCAATGACCTAGATGACTGTCGGATCCAAGCAATATTCTCGCC
>JAIELM010000327.1 GCA_019752975.1 Undibacterium sp.
GTCGGCCTCTCTCTTTAGTTTGGGGCATGGCGGTAATGACGCACAAAAAACCATGGCAATTATTTGGATGTTGTTAATCGCCACTGGTCACGCTAGTGCACAAGATGCCTCTCCGCCGTTGTGGGTAGTATATTCCTGCTATGCAGCGATTGGTTTAGGTACCTTGTTTGGTGGTTGGCGGATCGTGAAAACCATGGGGCAAAAAATTACTAAGTTAAAGCCAGTAGGTGGTTTTTGCGCTGAGACTGGTGGTGCGATTACCTTATTGATGGCCAATGTCTTTGGTATTCCTGTCTCAACGACGCACACCATTACAGGTGCCATCGTCGGTGTAGGTTCGGCACAAAAAATGTCTGCTGTGCGCTGGGGTGTTGCCGGGAATATTGTATGGGCTTGGGTACTAACGATACCTGCATCGGCGTTTGTGGCGGCGATTGCTTGGTGGATTGGAACCAAGATTTTGTGATGCGACAGGCACTAGCCCAATAAACGATACCCCACTCCGATTTCGGTAATAAAATACTGCGGTTGGGCTGGGGTTTTTTCTAATTTTTGACGTAGATTCGCCATATAGATGCGTAAGTAATGGCCGCTTTCGCTGTGGTTTGGCCCCCAGACTTCTTTGAGTAAATGTTGGTGAGTTAATACTTTACCGATGTTGCGTGCGAGGACGGTCAAGAGACGATATTCAATCGGACTTAAATGCACAGGAACACCTGCCCTGTGCACGGTGCGTAGCGCAAAATTAATCACTATATCGCCAATTGTCATGCTTGCTTCATTCGTGCTTGCACTAGGTATTCGACGACGCAAATGGGCACGGATACGAGCGATGAGTTCGGATGTTCCAAAGGGTTTACTGAGGTAATCATCGGCGCCGGCTTCTAAGGCTTCTACTTTTTCTTGTTCCTGAGTTCGCGCTGAGAGCACAATAATCGGTACTTCGCTCCAGCTTCTCACTTCACGTATCACGTCTATGCCAGTCATGTCAGGTAGACCTAAATCGACGATCAATAAATCGGGTTTTCTAGTGGCGCAGTTGATCAGGCCTTGCTTACCATTTTCTGCTTCGTACACACTCATTTCTTGGGCTTCTAATGCGGCGATTAAAAAGCGTCGGATTTGTTTATCGTCTTCGATTAAGACGATATGAACTTTATACTCGTTCATTCTGCCACCACCAAAGGTTGCTCTCCAACGGTCAATGAAAATCCAACTTGAGCACCGCCATCCAAGTTGTTTTTCGCCCAAATTTTTCCACCATGTGCTTCGACGATGCTCGCGCAAATTGCTAAACCTAAACCCACACCAGGGTTAGCAGATTCGGCATCGCCGCGAGTGAACTTCTCAAAAATTGCGACACCTTTCGGTAAGCCAGGTCCGTCATCACTGACACTTAAGTGTACTTGAGATTGGCTGATATCAGCAGTTTCACTTGGGTGCAAGTTTGCTTCAATTTTGATTTTTCCCCTACCGTACTTAGCCGCGTTTTCAAGCAAATTATAAATCAAGCGTTCTATCAAAACCGCGTCGAACCAAAGTAGTGGAAGGTCGTGCGGAATATGAATGGTGACCTCGTGCTGCGCCAAGCTGTGGGAACAGGCGCGTAGCGCGCTACCCACCACTTCCTCTAAAGGTTGCCATTGGCGATTCAAAATAACTTTACCCGATTGTAGTCTCGCCATATCGAGTAAATTGATCACTAAACCACTCATGCGCAAAGCTTCATCATGAATTGCTAGACTAAGTTCATCGCGCTTTTCTAGTGGTAAAGTGGGTTGGTCGTGTAAGGTACTGGCAAGCCCGACGATGGCGGTTAAAGGTGTGCGTAAGTCATGGGAAATCGTCGATAGTAGGGAATTGCGCAAACTCTCTGCCTCCATATGTATTAGAGCATCTTGCGCCACCTCCACGTAGTGAATGCGTTCTAATGCCAAGGCGATTTGTGCGGCAATTGTCTGAAGTAATTGTTGTTGCTCAGGCTGAAAAAGCGACTGTGTATTTTGTGTATTCTGGTCTTTGGGATAAATCGCCAATACGCCGCGTGTGCGCATTGGTGCGCGTAAGGGTAAATACAAGACAGGTTGCGAAGGTAAAGTGTTGGTGCCTAGTCCTGCTACTTGCTCATGTTCGTATACCCATTGAGCGACCTCGATATCCATTTGAATATCGAGCGCTTCAGTTGCATTTCCATTGGTTAAAGGCTGCCTGACTTTTTCGTGGCTATCTGGTAGAAGTATCGCGATTTTCGCCTGGAAAAGGGGTTCTAAATGCTCGTAGCTAATCTCAATAATTTGTTCAACTACTAAAGCGGCAGAAAAGGCCTTGCTGGTACGAAAAAGCGCTTCAGATCGCCGTTCTCGATGTTGGGCGACCTTGGCTTGAAAACGCAAATTCGCCATCAGATTACTAATGATTAAGGATACCGCCAACATGATGCCAAAGCTTAGAAGATATTGGCTATCACTAACGCTAAAGGAAAAACGCGGTGGCACAAAGAAAAAATCAAAACTCGCTACACTTAAAAAAGCCGCCAGCATAGACGGTCCTTTTCCCCACCGCACGGCGATTAAAACCACCGCCAATAAATATAACATCACGACGTTAGCGAGATCAAAAAATTGACTCACGCCAGCATTTAATAGCGTCGTCACCAAACAGATTCCTGCGCTCCATAAATAGCGACTGAGGCTTGGTGTTGAGGTGCGAGTGTGGGTTTCATTTAAGATGACTGTTTGTTGCGGTGGCGACTGTGATTCAGTTCGCACCTCGACATTATGTCCCACCATAATGATGTCGATATCCTTGGTACGATTAGCTAATTCATCGGCCAAACTAGGACGAAATATTCTGTGCCAAGCGGGACGTAGGGACTTGCCAACCACCAGTTTAGAGACATTGCGACTGCGTGCATAATTGAGTATAAGTGCAGGTAAATCTTCTCCGGCTAAAGTGCTTGTTTCAGCGCCAAATTCTTGTGCTAATTGTAGAGTTTTGAGAATCGCCTCGCGCTGCGCATCTTTTAGATGTTGTAGTTCCTTTGTTTCCACGTACACTGCGATCCAGTCCGCTCGTAAGCTTGCCGCCAATCGCGCTGCGCCACGTACTAACTTCACTGCGCTTGGGTCCGCGCCTATGCAAACCAACAGGCGCTCTTTCGCCTGCCAGACAGGATGGATAGATAACTCCGCGCGATAATCGCGCATTTGAATATCGACTTGATCGGCAGTACGGCGCAGTGCTAATTCCCGCAAAGCGATGAGATTTCCTTTGCGAAAAAAATGATGGGCTGCGCGTTCTGCTTGTTGCGGTAAATATACTTTGCCGTCTTTTAATCGCCTTAATAATTCATCCGGCGGTAAATCGACTAAGGTGATTTCATCGGCGCGATTAAAGACTTTATCGGGCACCGTTTCCCACACACGAACACCGGTAATTTGTCCAACTACATCGTTGAGACTTTCCAGATGCTGCACATTGACGGTAGTATAAACATCGATTCCCGCACCTAATAACTCTTCTATGTCTTGCCAGCGTTTAGCGTGGCGAGAACCTTCAATATTGGAGTGCGCCAGTTCATCAATTAATATCAATTGCGGATGCTGAGCTAAGGCAGCGTCAATATCGAACTCGGCTAATGATTTATCTTTGTAACGTATCTGTTTGGGGGCGAGTAGTTTGAGTCCATCTATCTGGGCGAGTGTCTCTTCGCGCCCATGAGTTTCGACTACACCGACTAATACATCCACTCCTCGTTCTTGTTGTGCTTTGGCTGCGCTTAACATGGCGTACGTTTTACCGACACCAGCGCAAGCGCCAAAGAATATTTTCAGCCTCCCACGCGCTTCTTTCGCCTCTTCACGAAGTAAACGATCTAATAGTGCATCTGGATCCGGGCGGTTTGTGTTCATTTTGAATTTAGCGTGTTGAGAGATCTTTACTGACTCATTTTAATAGGACTTACGAAAAATTGCGCTGGCTAGACGTAGAGCCGCAAGCAGTACATTTGTACGACAGGGCGAGCGCAACAACGCCAGCGTCTGTTTTGCGTAAGTCCTAAATTAATAGAGTCATGCTTCTTTGATAGTCACCACCATCATAGTAGCTCGAATAATTGCTTTATTTTTTTACCTGATTTAAAGCTAAATTGAGCTGTAATACGTTAACACGCGCTTCGCCAAATAAACCAAATTGCGGAGATTCGGTGTATTTCTCCACTAAGGTTTGCACTTGTGCTACATGAATGCCGCGCACTTTTGCTACACGGGCTAATTGATAATGTGCCGCAGCTGGACTGATGTGGGGATCAAGACCACTTGCGGAGGCGGTGACGAGATCGACTGGAATCCTTGCCGTATTTGTTGGGTCGACATCATGTAGTGCTTGAATTCGTGCTTGTATCGCTTCTTTTAATGCCGGATTGGTCGGTCCTAAATTAGATCCGCCCGATGCCATGCTGTTATAGGCAAAGGTGCTCGTCGCCGATGGTCGTCCCCAGAAATACTGAGGCTCGTTAAAATACTGGCCGATCAATTCGGAACCTAAAGTTTCTTGATTCCTTTGAATTAAACTACCTGCGGCTTGATAGGGAAAAGCGGCTTTTCCAATGACAGTAGTCAACATGGGATAAATTATTCCAGTGATGAGACTTAAGAGAGTAAAAGAAACCAGCAGAGGGCGAAAAAAACCTGTGCTGTTGGGAGTCGTAATCGTATTCATAAAAACATTCCTAATGTAAAAATTATCTGATGATGTACAAGGTTTAGACGATTGATTTTTTACGGTCTTTCTCGTGTTTGAGAGAAAGGCCGCAAAAGACATATCTGAGTTTGGTCATTCATCAGGAAAATTACGGTTGATCAAAGTCTTAAACTAAATTTAACACCGTCAACAAAACATCGATCAATTTAATCCCAATAAACGGCACGATTAAACCGCCCAAGCCATAAATCAATAAATTGCGACGCAATAAAATCGCTGCGCCCAATGCGCGGTATTTCACGCCTTTGAGAGCCAAAGGAATCAAGAACACAATAATCAAAGCATTAAAGATCACCGCCGATAATATTGCACTACTGGGGCTAGTTAAATGCATTAAATTAAGTGAATTGAGTGGCGGATAAGTCGTTGCAAAAGCGGCGGGAATAATTGCAAAATATTTGGCTAAATCATTGGCGATACTAAAGGTCGTTAAAGAGCCGCGGGTCATCAGCATTTGCTTACCAATTTCGACTATCTCGATTAACTTAGTTGGATTAGAATCCAAGTCCACCATATTTCCCGCTTCTTTTGCCGCTTGCGTACCGCTATTCATTGCCACCGCAACGTCCGCTTGCGCCAAGGCCGGCGCATCATTGGTGCCGTCGCCTGTCATCGCTACAAGTTGTCCTTGCGCCTGATGTGAGCGAATTAAACGCAATTTATCTTCTGGTGTCGCCTCCGCTAAAAAATCATCAACACCAGCTTCGGCGGCAATCGCAGCAGCGGTTAAGCGATTATCGCCGGTAATCATGATGGTCTTAATTCCCATCTGACGTAACTCGGCAAAACGCTCTTTAATTCCCCCTTTGACGATGTCTTTTAGCTCAACCACGCCCATCACTTGATGATTGTCCAGTACCACCAACGGTGTACTGCCACGACGAGAGATTTTGTCGACAATCTCAACCACAGGCGCAGGTAATGTGTGACCTAACTCTTGCAAATAACTGCGGATAGCATCGACCGAACCCTTACGTATTTTACGGGTTTTGTAGGCCGAATCTAGGTTCGTCAAATCTACTCCACTCATTCTGGTTTGTGCCGTAAAAGGAATAAAATGCGCACCCAGAGCTTTAATATCTCGTTCACGTAATTGGAATTTTTGTTTTGCCAAAATCACGATGCTGCGGCCTTCTGGTGTTTCGTCCGCCAGTGACGATAGTTGGGCGACATCGGCTAACTGATCCGGACTAATTCCGGGCGCGGGAAAAAAATCGGAAGCTTGTCGATTACCCAAAGTGATGGTGCCGGTTTTATCCAACAACAGCACATCCACATCGCCAGCCGCTTCTACTGCACGACCTGAGGTGGCGATGACGTTCGCTTGCATCATGCGGCTCATGCCAGCCACGCCGATAGACGACAACAGGCCACCTATGGTTGTTGGAATCAAGCACACCAA
>JAIELM010000452.1 GCA_019752975.1 Undibacterium sp.
CGATAAAACTGCTTTTGCGTTTGGGCGGATGGATTGGCGGTGTCGAAGATATCGCCAGAAATCAGCAATGCCTCGGCTTGTTCATTCACCAAACAGCCAATGAGCCAATTCAAGAAAGCTTGATGTTCGTAGCTGCGATCAAAATTGTGCAGGGTTTGGCCGAGGTGCCAGTCGGAAGTATGAATAAAGCGCATTAGTCATTACACTAGACAAGGAAGCGCCAATTCTACTTGTAAAGATTTAAATTTGTAGATAAAAATGAACAAAAAGATCTAAATGCCTTCTTATTTACATTTTAAAGCAATGAATGTACCTTTGCCCTCGAATGCTTGAATCGGGGGCGTGGAGTCGCAGGCAGTACTTTGTACGACAAGACGAACGCAACAAGGCTACGTCTGTTTTGCGTAAGTACTACCTTAATTAAATCGCTGCGTCACACAAAACCACACACTAAGCCAATTTTTCAGCCAAAAAATCAATCAAAACCCGTGTCTTTAAAGCGATGTATCGCCCTGGCACATAGACTGCATATACTTTTCCCGAGTGTGGCTCCACTACCGTCCATTGTTTCAGCACTTGAACTACTCGTCCATGCTTCAAAGCAGAAGCTGCCGCAAAGTTGGGAACCATGCCTATGCCACCACCGGCCTCAACCACTGCCAAGATGGCTGCGCTATTACTAATTCTCAATCGACTAGGCACCTGCAGCTCGACTTGTTCATCGGCTTTATTGAGTAACCACGGTTGTTCAAATCTTGAGTAGGTTAACACCACGCTAGGATGTTGTAGCAACTCGTAGGGATGTTTCGGTAGTTCTTTTTGCGCCAAATATTCTGGCGAGGCGATTAGAATATAACTCATCTCACACAGAGGACGCGCAGCTAAACCAGGCGCCAATTCACGTGAAATCCGCACCGCCACATCTACGCCCTCTTCCACAAGATCCACCGACCTATCGACCAAGGTGAGGCGGACGTCGACTTCAGGATTTTGCGCTAAAAATTCTGGCAACAGGGGCGCTATGCATGCTTGCCCAAACACTACCGGCGCACTCACTCTGAGCACACCATTGGGAATCGCGTTATACCTGCCCGCCAATGCATGCACATCGCGTGCTTCCGCTAACATGCGCAAACAGGCAGCATGTACCTGCTGCCCTAACTCTGTAAGCGTGATCGAACGAGTGGTACGTTGTAATAGTCGCCCACCCAAATGTTTTTCTAGACGACTTACGTGACGACTAACGGCGGAGGTTGTCAGCGACAAGTGTCGTGCCGCAGCCGAAAAACCGCCATGATCCACCACTTGCACGAACACTGCCATTTCATTGAGCATTTGCATATCGATCTTTGCGTTGAAATCAATAATCTATTGAATAATTAGGTAATTGTATGTCATGAACACCTCAATCATACTGTCTCTATCTCCATCCCATCAACAGGAAGAAGAAACTGAAGATCAATAGTAATTATTCAGCCCTTTATGACGAAGTTGAAATTTCAAAGTACTCCGCCCTATTTTATGTCATTCACTAGGGTTTAATCGAAAATCCAGTGGCGTCCGTTGCTGAACAAAAGTCGCTGGATTCCCGCTAAAAACATGCGGGAAAGACGGCTTACATAGGGGGCTGAATAATTACAATCAATAAACATAGGACTTACGCAAAACAGACGCTGCCGTTGTTGCATTCGCCTCGTCGTACTAAAGTACTGCCTTAGTCTTCGCGCCTAGGCAGCGCAATTTTGAGTAAGTCCTAAAACAATCAAACATTTTTTTACGCATTTTTCGACAAAAATTCAATCTTAGTAAACAAGGAAAATAAACATGATTAACGCTATGAAAACACGTTCACTCGGTCAACAAGGATTACAAGTCTCCGCCATGGGCTTAGGCTGTATGGGCATGAGTACTGCTTACGGTGAGGCGGATGAAAGCGAGTCTATCGCGACGCTGCATAAGGCATTGGACTTAGGAATTAATTTTTTTGACACCGCCGAACAGTATGGTCCCTATGAAAACGAAGCGCTGTTGGGACGTGCTTTTAAAGGTCGTCGTCAGGAGCTTATTCTCGCTACCAAGTTTGGATTTAACATTGAGAACGGTGTAACCACAGGTCTCAGTAGCGACCCAAAACATATTCGCACTAAGGTAGAAGGCTCTTTACGTCGCCTCGATACAGACTACATTGATTTGCTTTACCAACACAGAATCGATCCTAATGTCCCTATTGAGGAAGTGATCGGTGTGATGGCCGATCTAGTTAAAGAGGGGAAAGTAAAATACCTAGGCTTATCTGAAGCTGGTGTAGAAAATATTCGACGCGCGCATGCAGTCCATCCGATCTCAGCTTTACAGAGCGAATACTCGCTTTGGGAACGAAATCTTGAACAGGATGTCTTGCCACTATTGCGTGAACTAGGAATCGGCCTGGTTCCATTTAGCCCATTAGGGCGCGGCTTTTTAAGCGGTACTGCCAAACGTGCCGAAAGCTACCCTAGCACCGATTTTCGCTTTCTAGATCCGCGCCTACAGGGAGAAAATTTTGATGCCAATATGCGCGCTGCTAGCGTCGTCTCCGAGGTGGCGGCTAAGCGCGGTGTACTTGCTGGTCAGGTGGCATTAGCGTGGGTAATGCAGCAAGGCGAAGATATTGTCCCCATTCCAGGAACTAAACGTAGACTCTACCTCGAGCAAAATGCCAGTGCGGCGCAAGTCTTATTGTCAGCAGATGAAATCATGGCGCTCGAAACGGCCCTGTCCGCTGTAGCTGGTGAACGCTACAGTAAAGAACGTATGGCTTGGGTTGACCGGTAAACTTATAATGAAGCGCTTAGTCTCTATTTTCTCGAACAGCAAGTAGATCCCTGTCGCGTATTAAATATCGTTTTTTGTAAACAGTGAGTTTACAAAAAACGATATAACACACATATATTAACGATCAGTTTTCTTTTTTTCAAAATATCTCTCGGCTTACCTCTACTAATTCCATTCATTTCACGGAAAATAATTTACAGACATAGAAGGCCATTTGTAAGAAAAAAATAAATACTAAATATTTTCCACTCCTTTTCATTAGAATTAGGACTTACGCAAAATTGCGCTGACTAGAGCCTGCCCTCAAATGCTTAAATCGGGGGTGTGGAGCCGCAGGCAGTACTTTGTACGACAAGGCGAATGCAACAACGCTAGCGTCTGTTTTGCGTAAGTCCTCAGAATCTCAAACGACTCCATCTCGATCATAGATGAGTCAAATTTACTTAAAGTGGTTTTTATTATCATAACTTAAGAAATGGGAAAAAAATGAATAGCCTCACTAAATTTTGGAAAGTCGCAGTCCCAGTCGCCCTCCTCACTGCAGCGTCCGCATCCTACACCTTACCCTCATCAACAAACTTAAATGTTCGTTTAAGTGCCGCCAATCTAATCAGCAAAGGGGACGTAGACGTCGCCGTCAATGTTCATGTCACTAACAACGAACGGCAAGCGGTCAAAGTACTTAAGTGGCAGTTGCCCAACGCTGACATGGATAGCCCCTTATTTAGCGTCACCCGCGACGGTCAGCCGGTGAACTATTTAGGTCGTCTGGCCAAACGGGTTCAACCACAAGAGAGTGACTACATCAAAATTGAGGCGGGTGCGACAGTGAGCTACCAAGTCGAACTCACTGGACAGTATGACTTAGAAAAAAATGGCCGTTATGCGGTGCGCTACATCGGTCTCGAGTCACATCCTAATAGCACAGTAAGCGCACTGACCAATGCCGATGCACCGCTATATTTATGGTTGGAAGGACGCAGCGCTCAAGCACCTATCGCACCAGCGCAAACCAATCAAGGTCTCGCCGCGAGTATTACTTATACCGGTGGCTGCACAGCCTCTCAAAAATCCTCGTTAGTGTCGGCAGTGACTGCGGCAACCAACTATGCCCAAAGTTCAAAAACCTATTTAAGCGCAACACCATCAGCCACCCCACGATTCACCACATGGTTTGGCACATACAGCGCCACAAATTGGGGAACAATTAAAACGCACTTCACCAATGAAGTCAGCGCATTTACCACCAAGCCCCTAACTTTAGATTGCAGTTGCACCACTGCTGGAACTTATGCCTATGTGTACCCTAATTCTCCATATAAAATCTATTTATGTGGTGCTTTTTGGTCTGCTCCAATGACAGGTACAGATTCTAAGGGTGGTACGCTAGTGCATGAGATGTCGCACTTTACTGTAGTAGCCGGAACCGGTGATTATGCCTACGGCCAAAGCGCGGCAAAATCTTTGGCAATCAGCAACCCGACTAAGGCCAGAATGAATGCAGATTCCCATGAATATTTTGCTGAAAATACGCCAGCTAAACCATAAACTATGTCTAAGCTAAGCGCATCGTTTAACACGGCGTTTAACTTGGCGTTTAATATATGCGCCAAGCCATTTCATATGGCTTGGCGTATTTTTGTTTTCTTATTCTTCTCTGCCAACATTCACGCTATGCCTGCACAAGATATTCGTTGCCAGCTAAAAATTGATACCCATATTAAATTAGGATCACCTGCGATCTTACACTTCACTTTGCATAACACTAGTGAAAAAGCGCTGAGGGTTTTGAAATGGCACACGCCGTTTGAGGGATGGATGAATAACTTCCTCATACTTTCCTACAATGGACAAGCGCTTCCCTACCAAGGGGCGATGGTCAAACGTGGCGTGCCAAATCTCGATGACTACTTAGTCTTAGCAGCACATGAAAAACAAACGGCAGAAATTGAGCTTAAGCTTGCCTATGAACTCAAACGCGCGGGGCGCTATCATCTACAATACAGTAGCAAATTATTTGATGTCATGGATGAGAAGCATCTCATCAAACCGACTTGGGAAACCATGAAAGCGCAGGAACTAGATTGCAGTGCGCTTGATTTTGAACTGATCAGCGTCAAGCCATAACATAAGCCTTGACTGTACACACCTAAATATCAGCGTCATCGCTAGTATGAAGAACTTAGTGCCTTCCACCTGTAGGCATGCACAACTTCACAAAAAAAATATTTCGCGAACGCCGTGTGGAAACTAGATATAAAAATCTCGTTCTAATCAATCGCCGCAGCTGAGGTACTACCTTCTAAACAGCAGAAGATAGAAGGCGGAAAGCGCTGTGCTTTTCCGCCCTGCTTTGAATTATTTTTTACGCATAGGAGGCAAATCGGTACAAACACCTTTATACACTTCCGCCGCCATACCAATAGATTCTCCCAAAGTTGGATGCGGATGTATGGTTTTGCCGATGTCAATCGCGTCAGCACCCATCTCAATTGCCAACACAACTTCGCCTATCATATCGCCCGCATGGGTACCCACTATGCCACCACCAATAATACGTTTGGTCTCTGGATTAAAGATCAGTTTGGTAAAACCTTCAGCCCGACCATTGGCCACAGCGCGACCAGATGCTGCCCACGGGAACACCGCTTTTTCTATCGCGATGCCTTTGGCTTTGGCTTCATCTTCGGTGATACCCACCCAAGCTACTTCTGGGTCAGTGTAAGCGACCGATGGAATTACACTAGCGTCGAAAAACGCTTTTTCACCAAAAGCTGCTTCTGCCGCGACATGTGCTTCGTGCACAGCCTTATGCGCCAGCATAGGCTGTCCAACCAAGTCGCCAATGGCGAAGATATGCGCTACATTGGTACGCATTTGTTTGTCGACGTTAATAAAACCCCGATCAGTCACTACAACACCAGCCTTGTCAGCGGCGATTTTTTTACCGTTAGGGCTGCGACCAACTGCAACCAAGACTAAATCATAGACCTGAGATTCTGGCGCCGTGACGCCAGCTTCTGCCGCCTCAAAACTGACTTTAATACCTTCTGGCAGAGCTTCTACACCGACGGTCTTGGTCTTCAGCATGATCTTGTCGAAACGTTTTTCATTATGTTTTTGCCAGACCTTGACCATATCGCGATCAGCGCCTTGCATCAATCCATCCATCATCTCAACCACATCGATCCTTGCCCCTAGAGTGGAATACACGGTCGCCATTTCCAAACCAATGATACCGCCGCCGATAACCAACATGCGTTTAGGGATTTGACGCAACTCAAGCGCACCAGTGCTGTCTACAATGCGAGGATCCACCGGTACGAAAGGCAAATTCACAACAG
>JAIELM010000513.1 GCA_019752975.1 Undibacterium sp.
GGCATTCATAGAGCGAATTTGCATCAGATCCTGTGGCAAAAGGCGGAGCAGCTCGGGGTGCCAATTTACTTGAATAATGCGATACAAAATTTCACCCACCAGCGTGATGCTGTCGTAGTACAGCACCAACAAGCTAGCGATTGTTTCGATGCCTTAATTGTCGCCAATGGCACGCGTTCTCAGTTGCGACAACAACTACCTATTCCACAAATAAGTCGACAGTATTCTTGGGGTGCCTACTGGGCGGTATTAGACAAGGATGACTGGCCTTTTCCTACTATTTTGATGCAGCGCTATCGTGGTGCGCATGTGATGCTTGGTGTGTTGCCAACGGGACTGAATCCGCTGACGAAAAAACCCTGTTACTCGCTCTTTTGGAGTTTGCCTAGAGCAGAGTTTGGTCTTTATCAAGCACAAGGTATGATTGGTCTGATTGAACGTATCCGTCCAATTTGGCCGGAAGTGGCGGATTGGCTAGCGGATGCGCCGGACACCCCAATTGCGATAGCTGAATATGCGGACGTGCGTATGTCCATTTGGCATCACCAAAACGTGGTGGTGATCGGAGATGCTGCTCATGCCATGAGCCCGCAATTAGGGCAGGGTGCTAACATCGCCTTGATTGACGCTACTGTCTTAGCGCAGTGCTTGCAAAATCAGGAAAATATCGCTGACGCGCTAAAAAGCTATTCGAAAAAACGTGCCAAACATATCGCCTATTATCAAACCACCAGCCGTATCATGACGCCTCTGTATCAGTCGCATTATCCGCTGGGTTGGATGCGTGATTTGGGGACGATGATAGGTCGCCAAATTCCATCTGTGTATCGCCAATATTTGTTGACCTTAGCTGGGGCTAAGCAAGGAAATTGGGATTTTAGAGCTAGCATTGATGATTTGATGATTTGATGATTTGATGAGAGGTGAAAGTGCTAGCGATTTTTTCGATCTCCTATAAACATATTGTTCACATGAATATGTGATTTCTAAACTGAATTTGGCGGTTACAGTGACATTAGTATTTTAATTTCACACAATGTAGAGGAATCGCCATCATGTCTTTATTTCCGCGCACCACAAGCTCATTTACCAGTTCGTTTATTTTCTTATGTCTAGCCGCACTTAGTTTGAGTTTGCTAGGTTGCAGTCCTGGTACAACCACTACAGCAGTGATAAAAACGGTGGAAGATCCTAAGCCAAATCCCGTCCCTTCAGGAAAAACTTATCAACTACAGTCTGCCGTGCTCAGTTTTTATAGCAAAGATAGGACGTGGAATTTAAAAGGAGAGATGTGCTGCACCAATAGCAGTGTTAATGCCACATTTAATGTCAAGGCCTTCTCGGATGATGGTATGACGTTTATTTTGGGTGGTGTCAAGCTGAGTAAAGCGGATGTGATTACTGATCTGCGTAAAACGGACAATACAAGCTTACAAACGACCACCGTCACTCATATGTTTTCACGTGAGACCGGACAATTAGGTTTGATTCCTGAAGAAGGTGTGATGGAGATATTTGTGCCGGAAAAGGCCTTTCCGCAAGACGCAAAAGTCGGCGATGCGGCGATTAATGCACGTAGCACTACTTATGTTAATTCGATTGCACAAGCAAGTACGATCTACTCATGGAAAGTGGCACAAGAGGCGAGTCGGACACTGCTTTGCTTAGAAAGTAATGCAGTAAAGGCCAGCGACGGCAGCGTAGTTAAGCGTACCCGTTGCCACCAGTTGAATGAGGATAGTAGCTTGGGTGGCTATATGAGCTTAAAAGATGAAAATAGCTTGAATGGAACAAGAGTCGGCGGTTTTAATCTCGCAACAGAATAAACCTGGATTTTCTGGCTTAAGCGAGATTTTCCATTAGGATTTTTGATGATGATGGATGCACTTTTCGAGGCGCTTTTGCTGCGAATGAGGCGCCAATAGCGCGCTATTGGCAACGAAGAGTAACAAAAATGGCTGAAAATGCGCCGTCAGCACGCAAATAGCACCGCAGGTGCGGCTAACGGAAAATCTGGGTTTAGTCAGGTGACGGTAAGATTAAAAGTCACTATTTCACCTTGTTCCTGTTCACACTCTATGCGCACCTTGGTTGATTTCTACTAGGATCATTTTGCGGAACGCCTATTTTTAAAGGAGTCACCATGTCACAAAAAAACTTGATGAGTCGTGCTTTTCTGTTTCGTTCTTGGGTTACCTTGTTCTGCACAAGTATGTTATTTGCTTGTGGTGGAACTACGCAAAATGATCAGGCAGATATGACCAGTTCAGCTATGCAAATTTCAGCTGGACCACCTCTGATGTTAGGGTCTAGTCCCTTGCCTAGCTCAGCGCCAAAAATAGCAGCGAATGCAGCCCTTGTTGAGCAAGAACTGGCGATTCGTTTAGCAACTTCTTCTTCATCTGAGCGTGCAGATTTGGGGGCAGAAAAAGCGATCGATAAGAATCTGAATAGTCGTTGGTCTAGTGGATTTAGTGACCAACAGTGGTTGATGTTGGATTTTGGTGCAGTGGTTAATCTAACGCGGCTAAACATACTCTGGGAAAATGCCCATGCGGAGAGTTATCAATTGCAAAGTTCGAATGATGCCACGAATTGGGTCCCGTTTAAGATTGTCACTGGTAGTAAAGGTGGTAATGAAAATCTTGTCGGTATAAATGCCACAGGACGCTATTTGCGCCTGTTGGGAATTAAGCGTTCGAGTGCGTATGGTTATTCTGTGTTTGAGATTAAAGCCTTCACCCAATCGCCTCCGGTGGATCCAAATCCACCGATCGATCCTGTTCCTGGGAATAATCCCAATGGCTCGTTTATACCGACCTTGGTCACCGCCTCTTCGATAGAAAATTCTGGACTGAGTGCCGCCAATGCGACGGATGGGAATTTAAATACACGTTGGGCTAGTGCCGCCGGCGACGATCAATGGTTACAAATTGATTTGGGAAAAATACGTGATATCGGCGGCATGCAATTAGTCTGGGAAAACGCCTATGCAACAGCGTACAACATACAGATTTCCAACGACGCCAAAACTTGGGTGACGATTCGTAGTGTCACAGATGGAAAAGGGGGCACGGAAGAGTTGATCGGTATTGAAGCACAAGGGAGATTTATACGGGTGCAGGGAGTAAAACGCGCTACCGTCTATGGTTATTCCTTGTTCGAAGTCAGTGTCTTTCCACCGTCTAAAACCCAGGTTTTAGATCCGAATTTACCACTAGCTCCTAGCGCGCTTAATCCAGCACCAAACGCGCAAGTTATTCCGCTTAATGGCCAAGCGCAAGCAGCGATTGAGACCATACAGCGAGTCGAGATGGACGGGACTCTAGTGACCTTGATGGGTGCGCGTTCACACGAAAGGCATTCTCGTGAAAGAGGTGAATCTTGGTTTGAAGCCGATCAAATGCGTGGTCGATATTTACCATTTCCAGTGAAATATTTTCAGTATCGTACTTTTGGAATCGAGATTCGTGATAACTCTCGCGTTAAAGGCGTGACCAAGCCACGCTTGGAATTTTGGTTGCACAATCCTGATGCTGACCATCAAGGAACGACGTTTAGCTTTTTCCGCGATGCGAATAACCCTAATGTGTTGGACTATGGATGGGCATTCAATTCAGGTTTTTCTTCCAACCCTAATATTGATGTCTCGCTTTGTCCAAAAGGACAGCGCGTATGCTCGCGCATCGTGGACGAGAACTGGACGACCAACCCACATAGTATTTTAAAATTGGGTGATAAGGTGGAGCTATCGCCAGCACTACGCTTACCGGAGCCGACTCCCGATGGCGCGGGTTCGCGTTACTACTCTGCCGAATGGTTGTACATCGTCGGTGAGGGCCTGCGTCCTTGGTATGGGGTGGAACCACGTCTGGATTCTGCGCCACTTCCTCTGGATACTTTATCGGGTGGCTTGGGTTCTGTTTCGTATAATTATTCGGACGAAGCCTTCCGTCTATTTCAACAAATGTTCAATAACATCGGTATGCAAAATGCGCAGCGCTTTGTTGAAGGTCGGCGCTTAGTTCATACCTCGTTTTTGACGGGCCTACATACTGAGCATAGCGATGAAAATGGTACATATCTACCAGCAGTTGGTAAGGTCGGCAATAGCTTCAATCAAGTCACCTGTGTCGCATGTCACACTATGAATGGACGTAGCCCAGCGCAACAGCAATTTAGCAAACTCGATAGCATGGCATTGCTCACTGGAGTGACAGACGCAACGGGTAAGTTACATCCTCATCCCCTGTATGGTGACAACATACAGATGAACGGGTCGACCGGTGCCGATGGGCGTAGAGCGGTGATTAATAAGTTTGAAACCGAAACACGTAGCTTGGCAGGTGGCGAAGTCATCACTTTGCAAAAACCTATCGTGTATTTTGCCAATGTCATTCCGCAGAATTTTTCCTTACGCGCTGCCATGCCTTTAATTGGTGTTGGTTTGCTCGAAGCGGTACCTGAAGAAACGATCTTAGCTTTAGCCGATCCACAGGATAAAAATGGAGATGGTATACGCGGGATTGCTAATGTGGTGTTCGATGGTGAAAGTGATAAACCTCGTCTTGGTCGGTTCGGTTGGAAAGCCTCTAAAGCAAGCTTGCGTCAACAAACCGCAGCGGCGCTTCTACACGACATGGGTGTTACCAGTCCAGTATATCCACGCAAATCCTGCCAGCAGACCAGTGTCAATTGCCGTATACCAGAATTGAGTGGTTTGGGTGTGAGTGAAGAAGACATCACCAAAATGACTAATTACCTGTCGCTGTTGGCAGTGCCAGCGCAGCGCAGCATACGTACTCAGTTTCCAGTTGGAAGTGTTCAAATGAAGGAGCATGATGTTGATCCGGTTCAGATTTTGCAGGGGCGTAATCATTTTTCCAAAGCCAATTGCATCGCTTGTCATGTGAGCGAACTTCGAACGGGAAAAAATCATTTGTTCGCAGAATTACGCGACCAAGTCATTCATCCCTACACCGATTTGCTACTGCATGATATGGGTGAAAAGCTCGCCGATAGTTTTCCAGAAGCCAAAGCCGGACCTAGACATTGGCGCACTCCTGCCTTGTGGGGAATTGGCTTGACCGCGTATGTACAGGGTGGAGAGTTTAATGCACACTATTTACATGATGGACGCGCTAGAAATTTGACCGAAGCGATCCTTTGGCATGGTGGCGAAGCAGATAAGAGCAGACAGGTGTTTGAAAAAATGTCAGCGCAGGAACGTGCTGCTTTACTTGCCTTCTTGCAGTCATTGTAGAATGCGGTTTTGTATTGGTTTTTTATGGTGGTTTATGTTTAATCGAGATTTTTCACTAGGCGTGTCTTCGACTTTATTTGAGTGTTGGTGGCGTATTTTCGGTCAGTTTTTCCGCTTGAGAAGCGCGCCCACTATCATCTCACATCCTAGGGGGAAATCTCGATTCAAAAGCGAGGGATGGTCGGCGAGCATCTTGCTGTTGATGGCATTGCTCAGCGCTTGTGGTGGTAGTGTTGAGAGTAAGATCAAGGAAGGTAAAAATCCAGCGACCAATACCTATCAAGCCAAACCTGCCTGCGCTGCGAGCAGTCCGTATATCTTAATGGTGAGCGATAGTGATGGCGTCAATCCGCAACAATTGGAGACGATGTTATGTAGCTTTTTTTCCGCTTATCCAAAAATTGTTCTAGCCTTAAATCCACGAGCAAAAACCACGGTACATTGGGTGTTTCAAACTCAGCCTGATATCAATGCCTCGGCGTGGACTTTGGATGATACGGTTTATTTCTCTAAGCCCTATTTGGCTAGCCATCTCAATGATACCGATTTGGTGGTGCATGAATTGACTCATGTTGTTCAATGGAGTTTGGTGGGATTTACACCACGTTTTCTTGTTGACGGGATTAAAGATCCTAGCTTGAAAGATATCACCAAGTTGGAGTTGACGGGAGCAATGCCACGTTGGATCATTGAAGCTACTGCCGATGTGATGCGTGATACTTACGGGCAGCATAATAAGGAAGCTGGTTGGGCTTTACCTAGCGCTTATCAATATGGTCAGCACTATTTGGGTGGGTACGAAGAAGCTGCTGCTTTTTTTAAGTGGATAGACCTACATTATCGGATGAACCAAACCTCGATTAGCCTAGCACTTTCTAATGCC
>JAIELM010000279.1 GCA_019752975.1 Undibacterium sp.
GACCGCACCATTACCGTGGCTTTTACCGTCTCTGCAAGTCTGGCCTTGTTGTTAGCCAGCGGCTGGGTGGCCCCCATCATCGCCGTCGTATTAATGGGCGCAGTGGGTTTAGGTACAGGTATCGCAGGCCCATCGCGCGATTTACTTATCCGCGCAGCAGCACCAAAAAATGCCACGGGTCGTGTCTACGGCGTGGTGTATTCAGGTCTCGATATTGGCCTAGCGTTCTCACCATTACTGTTTGGCGCAATCATGGATGCCCATCATCCACAGTGGGTATTCGTCTGCATAGGATTTTTTCAAATGTTGGCCATTTTTACTGCAGTGAATGTCGGGTGTAAGACTAGGACGCTTAATGCCTAATGTTGACTGCTTTTAAGATCTACGACCTTGTGTTGAGTTGAGTCCCACTACCCAGATACTATCGATGGCAGGTATTTTCCTATATTAACTTATATTAAAATAACTCTCCATGCAATTTTGATATACCTGTGAGCCACTTGGACCCTTTTTCAAGCATGTCTTATTGCAAAAATACTGAGGTGGCGGATAGGAAAGCGCTGTACTTATCCCAATTATTATTAACAACTAAACTAATTTTTAGCCAGTAAATCTCAACATTCTTTGGCTCCATTTATTTGTTTCGCGTGCTTAGATTTTGCTATCCAAATCATAAGCTCGATTGCTACGTCATTTGATTCAGATAAAAACGGTTCTCAAAAGACAAATTGAAAACCGCTTTGAATATACCTATGCCACTATCAAAGGGAATCAGTTCAATAAATTCACTGATTACGTCTATGTACCACGATGGCTGGGTATAGAATTACAAACAATTTTCCATGCATTCTTGGTAAACCTGTGAGCCTCTAGGTCCTTCTTTGATGCAGAGTTTATTGCAGAAATATTCCGGTGGTGGATATGCGAAAGCAGCGCTAACACCGATTGTTAATAATAATGCGACCAATTTTTTACTTGTGATTTTAAACATTGAACAGCTCCGTTTTAAATATGGATAAGGCGAAAGAGACTACAACGCACATTCGTCGCCCATTCAAATGTACGAAATCTTACATCTTGACTTAATATACAAGTCATCCCAACTACCCGTTCCCACAGCCGTATAGTCGGCCATACATTCTATATATTTTGAAGAGCCTTTTTATCTTGCCTCCTCAACTCTATGGTTTACGCAAAATTACGCTGACTAAGCGCGGAGCCAAAGGCAGCACCTTAGTGCGACTAGGCGAATACAGCAGCAGCGTTTGTTTTGCATAAGTCCTAGATGCGCTACTTATTGCAGAAATAGAATGGCTATTGACATACGAAAGCGGCGCGTCATAAAACACAAGGAATATTTTTAAAATTTGACTTTTTCAATTAATATTTTTATTGTTATTTACTGCTTGTTCTAGTTGGGCTTTCTCCAATACTCCCAAAGCATTATCGAATACATTAGGGTAGTAACCATTAATTAAACGATTACCTATAATCACGACTGGAACACCAGTGACACCTAGGGACTTAAACATTGAGGTGGCGGCGGATGCTGCGTTGACATTCACATTGATGAATCTGACGTTTTTTTCTTGTAGATAACTTCTAGTTTTTTTACAAAAACTACAATCAGTCGTACCATAGACGATGACTCTTATGTCGCTATCAGAAAAGTGACTAGTATAGTTTCCCTCTACGTAATTCGTTTTGAACTCTTTTGAAAGATACTGAATACCATAACCAATTCCCAAACCGAACATGACAATCAGTATCAAAAAACCTGTTTTTTTGAAAATTGCTATTGCTCGATATTTGGAGAGTTGATTTGACATTTTTGCCTCATTAATACTCATCGTAGTCTTTCATTTTTTTATAAATAACATTGATTAGCCACTTATTTAAAATTTATTAAATAAAGTCATTCTGACTCTCGTGATAAGGTTCCTTTTACATCTAATGTTAGGCTTGGAAACATTTCGAAGTCGACTTAGAGACCGACCAAACCTCATAAAATTAAACTATAGGCACGTAGTACACTACGGCATATCAAGCGATCACTTCTCAAAAATTCTTGAGTTAAAATATAACATACGTAAATAGTTCTAATGATAATCCTCATCAAACCTGTACCAAAGTACAGGTTTCGTCGGCTGGCTTTATGATTTGAGATAATAAAAAAACGACACGAGAAACACCTCTAAGCTAGCAAATTTGTCGTATTTCTTAACAGATCAAATACTCTTTTATAAGTATTTGATCGATCATTATTCCCGTCGGAAAAAGTAACTGCTGGTTCTTTATTACCCCAAAAAAAAATCATACTTGCCAATCTTACTTATGTCTAAAATGATCCGACACCTAGATCTTCACATCGCACTCGCTGGATTATTTTTTTTTCAAATTCAGGTTTCATCGGCACAATCGCAACCGCTCCCATACAATTACATCAATATAAAGACAATAATTGAAGCCGATAATCGCAACAACCCTTTGCTGTCATTAAAGTTAGAGGAGGAAACCCTGTCCCTGCTTGGCACAAATGGCGATAAGAAAGAGCGTATCTCGCTTCTCGCTTTCCTCTCCCGCGATGCCTTATCGCTAAGACAATTCACCAAGGCACTGACAGCTGCTCGAGAAGGTCAGGCCTTGATAAGCGAACACGGTGCCGCTGTCGATCGTGTACACTTCAGCGTACTTGTAGCATGGATTTTTATGGAAAATGAGCCAAAGCAAGCCGACGCTGAAATGCAATTAATCGCTCCTTTGCTTTCCGAACTTGCCCTGAGCGAGAATCACGAGTTACGAATGGAAGCAGCCCTGGCGTTTCGCACACTTGGAATGATCAAGAAAAAAGTTAATCGTGTTTCGGACTCAATGCAGGCTCTTATCAAGGCACTCCAGCTTTATGAAGGCCTAGATGATGTTAGAGGACAGGGACTTACCCACTCAGCCATTGGAGATAATCACTTTCGTGCTGGTCGCTACGCCGAGGCCGAGGCCGAGATTATCAAAGCGCTGAAGATCACCGCCGCGTACAAGGACGATGGCCTTTCCGCACTTTTACATGTAGATTTGGCAGGTATCTATGCAAATATGGGGCGTGTGAATCAACAAATAAAAGAACTCGAAATCACACAAGTATTTGCTGAAAAAGCGCAAAGAACTGACATCCGCTTAAACGCCATGGTAGATCTAGCCGACGTGAGTCTCAAACTGAAGAACTATCCTATGGCGCTCCGACGGGCAAACGAGGCCATTACCTTGGCAAAAAAAGTCGATGATCGCACCTCGCTGTTTATCTCCACGGTCAATAAAGGAGTCGCACTAAATCGCCTCAAACGTGACGGCGGAATCCCATTAATCAAGCAGGCTTTGGACTATTTCACCAGTGTCGATAACCAGGTTGTCGTTGAAATTACCGGTGTACTGGCGGATGAATACGCATTCAATGGTGATTTCGAAAAGGCTTATCAAACCCAGCAAAGCTTTAAGAACTTAAGTGACAATCTGACCCGTCAAGCTGATCAAAAACGCATTACAGAAATGCTGGCAGGCTACCAAAGTGAAAAGCAGCAGAGCGAAATTGATACCCTTCACAAAGATCGTTTGACCCAAGCGCGCTTTCGCAATCTTTGGATTCTCGCTGGCTTACTAGGTTTTTTTATTGCCCTGATTTTGATATTTGGCCGCAAGCGTCTACGGGAATCAAACAACGAACTCACCCGTTTTCTCGCAGTTGCAGGCCATGACCTAAGACAGCCGATGCATGCGCTGGATCTATATCTCGGCGCACTTGCAAATATGGTGCTTCCAGAAAAAGCACGCGCCATTCTGGAAAATGCAACGCAATGCGCGATGACTATGGATACGATGTTCATGGCATTACTTGATTTATCCCGCCTCGAAGCACGTACGGTGCAGGTCCAGATCAAGCATTTCCCGCTTGCGGAAATTCTTTCCGGGATAGAAAATGAATTCACACCACAAGCCCAAGAAAAAGGTATCGCATTTCACGTTGAACCGAGCACTGCATGGGTGTCAAGTGATTCTATCTTAGTCTCACAAATACTAAGAAATCTTACGGTCAATGCAATACGCTACACCGACACAGGGAGAGTTAGCATCCTGTGCGAGGCGCATGGTTCTTCCATGAGAATCTCTGTAAGCGATACTGGTATCGGTATCGAACCACGTTTGCAGAAAACAATATTTGATGAATTCAACCAAGGCAATGTAACTGCACTGAGACGTGCACATGGCATGGGGCTTGGTCTTGCAATAGTTAAGCGAGTAGCGCGCCTGTTAACTGCGACCCTTAGCGTCGTCTCAGTACCGAACCGAGGATCGACATTTACGCTTGAACTTCCATCGGCGCCGATTCGAACACGTATTACAAAAAATGACGAATTACCGGCTGGGAAGACCGACATTATCAGCGGTAAACTTGTGGTCTTTATCGACGATGAAGATAGTATACGGCAAGCAATGAATATATTGCTTGAACAATGGGGCTGTATAGTTGTACTGGCTAAAACTACAAAAGAAGCGATAGAACAACTGGTAAATTCGCTCCAAGAACCTTACGTATTGATTTGCGACTATGCACTAAATGGCGACGATAACGGAGTTGAAGCAATTAGGGAACTACGGGATATGTTCAATCGGGAGATTCCCGCTATGCTTGTCACAGGTAATACCTTAACAAAAAACTTTTTGGATGAGATATCCGTCGATCTGCCAATTTTGTATAAGCCAATCCAAGCCGATAGCCTACGTGCCGCACTCACGTGCCTACTTAACGCAGCTAACGATGATTACGGGTAGGAGGATGTTCGTGTGCGATACTGAAATTTATGCCTAACGAAGTTTCATTATCCTGCTATAGCGATTTCCTTTTCAATGAATACCCGTGGCCCCTTGGCTTGATTGAATCATTGGGCTTACCTAGCATTACTCCCTCATCATGAAAAATAATAGGCGAATTCAATTAAAATGAAAAAAACAATCTTAATTATTGAAGACCACCCAGTTTATCGCGATGCATTGTATGGCCTCCTTTCCTTGCTAATCGCAGACACAAAAATTGTTGCTGTCTATTCGATCGAAGAAGCCATTGTGATGGCAAGTCATATCGAACACGTCAACCTGATTTTGGTTGACCTTGGCTTACCTGGGATCAATGGCGTCGATGCGATCAAGTATCTAAAAGAAAAATGGCCAAAAACGGAAATCGTCGTTATTACAGCGTCAGATGATCGTAGAGAGATCAATCTCGCATTGCGTGCAGGCGCACGAATCATAATTTCCAAATCAATACCGAGCAAGAAAATTATTCAAGTCATCGAAAAGGTTCTTCGAAAAGAAACGCTGGAAGATAATTGGATCACTGACCGTACAACAAATTTATCTCCCGCTCGGTGCACCATCAATTTGACCCCTCGCCAGCAAGAAACCTTGGTTTTACTTTGTAAAGGTTTGCCGAATAAGGAAATCGCCCTTAGATTGCAAGTTACTGAAAGGACAGTGAAGATGCATATTTCTTCAATATTTCTCTATTTTGGGGTGGGAAATAGAGTCCATGCCACATTAGCAGCCCGAAAATTGGGACTTGATACGGCCTCCGTGAGCGCTCAAGCAATAATAAATTAGGATCAACAATCACCTTTGATCAATCACAGGAATGCGCTTGGCATTTACTGGAAATTTTTCCAGTATTGTGTGCTTGGTTATGCTGTTCATAACGTATAGGTTAAAGCGATTACGCTTCAGCAATAGTAGTTCCGCCACGCTCAACAACACCTCCAGCAGCAGTAGAAGCCCACGCTGTAGAACTACCACTGTCTGCGGTATTATTGTTGGCGGGACTAGCGCTAGCCTCCTCCCCCACAATACGTACATACTTCCCTACCATATTTCCTGCATTTAATGGTGCCTTCTTCACATAATAGGCGCCATTGGCGGCTTGTTGACCCGTCTTAAAATTGAGATAGTAAGTACTACGCCACCCCGTGAATGCCAGACGATTCGTGACACGATCTAATGGCCAAAAATTATCGATGA
>JAIELM010000342.1 GCA_019752975.1 Undibacterium sp.
AAGCCTCAATGAGGACTATATCGCTCTCCCGCAGGACGTTCGATTTAGGTTGCTCGGCTCATTTTTTCGGCGATATAGTTCTTGGTCTCTACCGGAGGCGTAATTAGTTTAACAATGGCAAAAGAAACATTGTCACCTTGTGAGTGTGCACGTTCACGGGCTTTGCGTATTAACAGTTCTGATGCTTGTCGGGGTGTGCCAGCACCGACAGCAACCGATAATTCTATGTCCTCAAAATAATGCCAAAGACCATCGGAGCAGAGCAGGAATGAGTCGCCTGCCGCTAATTGCTCTTTTTCCCCAAAGCTAACATAGGGAATGGCATTCTTGGAGCCGAGTACATTGACCAAGACGTTGGACATTTTATGGTTTTTTGCTTCTTCGGGAGTGATGGTTCCTTCATCCACTAGGCGTTCTACATAAGAGTGATCTTTGGTGCGTTCGGCGTAGTTCGGGCCAGAAAAGCGATACAGTCTGGAGTCGCCAACGTGCGCCCAAACGGCTTTTTCTGGGGAAATTACGATCGCTGCAAAGGTACTGTGCGGTTCTTTTTCTGAAGAAATCGCAGATAGTTTAATAACGGTATGGGCTTCGTTCACGATTGCTGCTAACATGGCACGTATATCATTGCCAGGAAAAAATTCATCGAATAACATTTTGCTAGAGCGTATTACTTGCTCGGCAGCGATGGCTCCGCCACTCTTGCCCCCCATACCATCGGCAACTACGGCCATCATGTGGCCTGGGGCGTTCGGAGCAGCGAAAAGTGCTACCCTGTCTTGTTGTTCTTTACGGTCGCCGATATGTTGCGCGGTACCTGCTTCAATCTTATATTGGCTCATTGACATACTTCGTGGTAGTTTACACTGGTGGGTGAATTAGATCGTTAATAAACGTATCCTTATTTTACTCGATTATTTTACTCCAACAATAAGCTTATGGATCATACAAATCAAATTCGACTCCGCATTTGTGAATTAGAGGTGGAACATAGAGACCTCGACACTGTCATTGAAGCGATTATGAAGGATGCAAATCACGACGAATTGCAGTTAAGACGTTTGAAAAAACGAAAATTGCAATTAAAGGACTATATTGCGCTATTGAAGATGCAGCTATCTCCAGATATTCCTGCCTAGTTTTAATTAATTTTTCATTCCAATTATTTTTGCGTGACCGCTTTATATTTTGACAGATAACAATGACGTACTGCATGAAGTCGGTCTTCATGACAAAGAAATAGACCAAATATTTGGTGACACGGGTGTATTGAGTAGCTCTATATCGGGCTATCGTTCACGGGCTGCGCAAATTGAAATGGCCAAGTCCATCGCCTTGGCCATACAAGGCCAGACCACTTTATTGGCCGAAGCGGGTACTGGTACAGGAAAGACCTTCGCATACTTGGTTCCGGCGCTATTGTGGGGCGGTAAAGTCATCGTCTCCACAGGAACAAAAAATCTACAAGACCAACTTTATCTGCGCGATATTCCTACGGTCAAAAAAGTACTGAAGGCGCCAGTGTCGATTGCTTTGCTCAAAGGTAGAGCAAATTATCTTTGTCACTTCCATCTAGAACGAACCCTGCAAAATGGACGACTCACTTCGCGTGAAGACGTTGGCTATTTGCGTGATATTTCACGTTTCATCAAGACCACCAATAGTGGTGATAAGTCTGAATTGTCACGCGTGCCGGAAACCGCTTTAGTCTGGAATTTAGTCACTTCGACTAAGGATACCTGTCTAGGTTCTGAGTGCCAATACTATCAAGACTGTTTTGTTATGAAGGCGAGAAAAGAGGCACAACAGGCCGATATCGTAGTGGTTAATCACCATTTGTTTTTTGCCGACTTGGCTTTGAAAGATAGTGGCATTGCCGAATTATTGCCAGCAGCGAATACCGTTATTTTTGATGAAGCCCATCAATTGCCAGAAACCGCGACTTTATTTTTCGGCGAATCAGTTTCCACTTCGCAGATATTAGAATTGTGTCGTGATACCTTGGCGGAAGGTCTATCGCATGCAAGGGATGGTGCACAATGGGCACAATTGGTCGCGCCAGTTGAGCGTGCGGCACGAGATTTACGCTTGGTTTTTCCTGATGATTCAGTCAGACTTTCTTTGATGCAGGTGGCGCCCTCTAGTCCATTTTTTTTACACTTGGAAACCCTCAAGCAGGCTTTAAGCGATTTGATTGCAGTGTTGGAAAAACAGGCGGAACGCGCCGAGACGCTGGAGCAATGTCGGGTTCGTGCACTCGATTTACACAGCAAATTAGAGGATTGGCGTGAACGAGATGCCGCTGCTAAAGCCAAAGAAAATAAGCCAGAATGTGTCTTGTGGGTGGAAGCTTATTCCACCTCTTTACAACTTCATCGCACGCCTTTATCGATTGCCCCTATCTTTAATAAGCAAAGAGAGGGAGTGCCACGTACTTGGATATTTGCTTCGGCCACGATGGCCGTGAAAAATGATTTTAGTCATTATGTATCGCAGATGGGTTTATGGAACGAGCCAGCAAAAACCTGGCCCAGTCCATTCAATTACCAAGATCAAGGCTTGTTGTATGTGCCGATGAATATGCCCTTGCCTAATTCTAGAGACTACACCGATGCAGTGGTGGATGCCGCTTTGCCTGTGATAGAAGCGGCAGGGGGGCGGAGCTTCATGCTTTGCACCACTAATAAGGCGGTGAAGCGTTGTGCTGAGCGTTTGAAAGAAGAGTTCGCCGCACGGGGCTTGCCCTTTCCCTTATTTGTGCAAGGCGATGCAGGAAGAACTGAGTTGTTGGATCGATTTCGCGCATCGGGTAATGGTGTGCTGATTGGTAGTCAAAGTTTTTGGGAAGGAGTAGACGTGCGTGGTGAAGCACTATCCTTGGTGGTGATTGATAAATTACCTTTCGCTCCACCTGACGATCCAGTATTGGCGGCGCGTATAGCGGCGATGGAAAAGCAGGGGCAAAACGGTTTCGTGCACCACCAACTCCCCGAAGCGATTATTAATCTCAAGCAGGGAGCAGGGCGCTTAATTCGAGATGAAACGGATAGAGGCGTGCTAATGATTTGCGATCCAAGGTTAATTTCTAAACCGTATGGAAAACGGATATGGCAAAGCCTGCCACCATTCTCTCGCACTAGAGAATTAGAACTTGCTGTAGGTTTTTTTGAAAAGAAATAGGTGTAATCTAAGAATTTTAGTGAGGATATGTCGCTAAGCCTTTAATTTTCTTGCGAATTATCAAAAATTTGCTACACTCCATTTAGTTTTAAGACTTGTGCAAAATTGCGCTGGCTAGGCGTGGAGCCGCAGGCAGTACTTTGTATGACAGGGCGAACGCAACAACGCTAGGGTCTGTTTTGCGACAGTCACATTAGTATCATTGGTTACAGGAGTCTTATTGATGCTCACATTGAAATTTTTAGTCAAGCCGCTTATCGCAAGTCTGGCTTTATCTGCGTGTTTTTTCGCTGCCGAAGTGAGTGCAGCACCAGCCCGTCATTCTCATAAAAAAGCCCATTCGACCAAAACCAGCAAGCACAAAGTCAAAGGCATTCACCTCGCCAAATCAAAGAAACACCGGAGTAAACAATTAGCCGTTCATCGTGCTCATCAGAAGCGGCACGTCGTTGCGGCGGTAGAGCGTGCGAGTGTCGGTGACTTGGCTGGCCTTAATAGTTCAGATCCCTTAGCGCTCGCCTCGCACGTCGCCTTTGTGGTGGATCAAGACAGTTCTAAAGTATTGTTTGAAAAAAATTCAGAAGTCGCTTTGCCTATAGCCTCGATCACTAAGCTGATGACGAGTTTAGTCGTGATCGAAGCCAAGCAGGACTTAAATGAAATTTTAGAAGTGACTAACGAAGATTTAGATAAAGAAAAAGGCACTGGTTCGCGCTTACAAGTCGGTGCTAAACTGAGTCGCGCTGATCTTTTACATATCGCCTTAATGAGTTCCGAAAATCGTGCTGCCTCTGCCTTAGGACGAAATTATGTTGGCGGTTTACCGGCCTTCGTCGCTGCCATGAATGCGAAAGCGAAAGCCCTAGGTATGTTGGAGACTTCTTATGTTGATTCTAGTGGCCTATCAAGTAAAAACGTGGCTAGTGCGAGAGATCTGGTGAAGTTAATTAATGTCGCTTATCGTTATCCTTTAATTCGTGAGTATTCCACCGATTCCAAATATGTGGTTAATTCTGGTAAACGAACGCTGGAATACGGCACCACCAATAAACTTGTATCCAATGCCGACTGGAATATTGGCCTGCAAAAAACAGGCTACATCGCCGAGGCTGGCCGCTGTCTGGTGATGCAAGCGATTATCGAAGGCCGTGCAGTGGTGATGGTGTTCTTGGACTCTAAAGGTAAATATTCACGTTTGGCTGATGCCGGACGCATCAAGAAGTGGATGCAAAGTTTGCGTCCTCAGGCTTAGAGGGAAAACCGAAACATCTCAACGCCAGGCTTAAGTCCAAACAGTGGGAGGTGATGACCAGTTACTTCCCGTCGTGGTTTCCTTTACCTGAAAATCAGATTAGACGTCGGTATTATGGCGACTTGTTTTGCTCGCTTGAGATGTTTTTAGCTTCCTCAATTTTCGCAAGGATCTCTCTGACGGGGATAGTCCCAAAGAGTCTATTGCTCTCTCCGCTTAGTCTAAAATTATTCGAATAAGCTATCCCACAAAGCACGACTGGCAAGCAAGGCTGTATTGACTTTGTCCTCGGCTACTCGTGCTTTTTCATCGCCTTGCAGACGACAATTGTGCTGTAATTTGCGTAGGGCACGATACGTATTTGCCGTATCTTTGGCTAAGGTTCGATCGATCAATCCAAGTTCACCGCAGAGATGTAAAAGCGCGATATTGCCTATGTTGCCGCACAATTGGGGATATTGATGGGCGTAACCCAAGACTAAATATTGCACCATAAATTCGATGTCTATCATGCCCCCAGGATCTTGTTTGAGATCAAATAGCTGGCTATGATTGAGATGCGCTTCTCGCATTTTTTTACGCATGCTCAGCACTTCTGTTTTGAGTTTTTCTGGCTCGCGTGTTTGTCGTAAAACCTGAGTGCGGATCTCTTCAAAGCGCGCGCCGATAGCAGCATCCCCCGCGCAAAATCGCGCACGAGTGATGGCTTGATGTTCCCATAGCCAAGCGGATTTTTCTTGGTAGCGCGCGAACGAGTTGACGCTAGAGACCATCAGCCCACTTGCACCATCTGGGCGTAAGGCAACGTCGATATCGAATAGCACCCCAGCCGAAGTGTGTGAACTCATCCAAGTGATCAATCGTTGGGCTAGTTTGGCATAGAGCGCGGGAGCTTCTTGATCCTCGTCATCGTAGAGGAAAATAATATCTAGATCGGAAGCGTAACTCAACTCTTTTCCACCTAATTTTCCGTAGGCGATGACTGCAAATTTAGGGGTTTCACAGTGACGCTTGGTAAGGGTTTGCCATGCCGCGTGGATCACTGCCTCTACCATTACGTCAGCTAATTTGGAGAGGGAGTCGGCGAGGTGTTCGACACTTACTCGACCCTCAAGATCTTGCGCTAGTAGGCGGAAAAGAAGTGCGTGATGGAGTTCTCGCAAACAATCCAGCTGCGCTTCTATATCGTTTTCGTGTTGTTTAAGTTTTTGTTTGACTTCGTCGGAAAAGCTTGGCCAATCTGGAGCTTGATGCAGTACCGATTCGTCCAATAATTCATCGAGTAAAATCGGATGGCGATTTAAAAATTTTGCAGCCCAATTGCTGGCACTCATCATACGTACCACGCGTACCAAGGCGTGAGGGAATTCACGCAGTAGAGAAAGGTAAGCGCTCCGCCTTGCAATATGTTCCATGAAGTCGAGTAGGCGATTGACTGTCTCGACTTGCCCGTCTTTTTGTTGCGCGATGATTGTTAGCGCCTGCTCTATAAGCTTGACCATTTTGTCCTGACTCGCCTCCGACAAGGCTTGTAGCTTGGACGACTGCCAAGTGCTCGCTAGACGTAAAGCGATTTCTTGCACCGACTGAAAACCCAGTTCTTGTAGTTGCACCTCGATTGT
>JAIELM010000448.1 GCA_019752975.1 Undibacterium sp.
TAGAAACTATTCGTAATAATCCAGATATTATAAGCTATTCTCACGTGGAACTGAATTAAAAAAAGCGGCTAAGCCGCTTTTTTTAATTGAGCACAAATATTTCTGCTGATACTTCTCTGTTAAACGTGACTGTCTAGTACTGCCATCCACCACACGACCTTGGATATAAATTTGCTCAATTTTTGTAGTGGTCTCCAAAGGGTCACCATTACTCACAAAGAAGTTGGCGTATTTACCTACTTCCATCGAACCTAAACGATCAGCCACACCCAAGATTTGCGCTGGATAGAGCGTCACCGCTTTTAATGCTTCGTTACGATCTAGGCCGAACGTGGCCGCAACCGCCGCCTCATAGGGCAAATTGCGCTCGTTAGGTGCGTCATCATCGGTGCCGCCCCTAGCGATACAAAATTGCACACCAGCTTGCGCCAATTTTGCCGCGAGGGTGAAGGGACTGTCGTATTCCGCTCCGCGGCGCAAGGGCAATTTGTGAATGCCAGCGATAACTACTGGCACTTTGCGTTCTCGCAGCACGTCAGCTAATAAGCCTGCATCAGTACCTCCTACGATGACTAGTTTTAGTTGATAGCGTGCCGCAAAATTGAGCGCATAGCGCATTTGTGCGATGTCGTGGGCGTGGATGAAGACTGGACGTTGACCAGCCAACACTGGCAACATCGCATCCCAACGTACATCTACTTTGATTCCGTTGCTCTGCTTTTTCGCATCACGGTAGACGATAGCAGCCTCAAAAGCGTCTTCCAACATCTTCAACCTCTGCATACTCACTTTACGAATTTCTTCTAAGCGCGTATCCATCGGTGGCGGGAATAATTCAGGATTAAAACGCATTAAGGGTAAGCTAATATGCAAACCCACTTCCGCTTGCACTGTCATGTCCTCCCAAGTCCATCCATCCATTTGCATCAGCGACGAAGTGCCATTGACGATCCCCGCCGGACCAGCCGACGGTACACTTAAGGTGGCCAAAACCCCATTCGTACGGGCAGTAGAAATAAGCTCGCTATCAGGATTGACTGCCACTTGCGCTCGCACATTCGGATTAATGGCTCCGGCTTCTGCGTAGTCTAAGCTTGCTCGTACCGATTGGATTTCTGATAGCCCCATCACGGTATTGGCGGCGATCATGCCGGGATAAATATGCTTACCCTTGACATCGATCAGCTTCGCTCCTGCTGGCGCAACAAGTGCGCTACCTAGCGCCACAATGCGGCCTTTTTCAATCAACAAATTGCCGTTGACGATATTCTCGCCACTGATAGTATGGATGGTAGCGCCACTGAAAAACAAGGCGGTCTTTTGGCTAGGCGCTGGTACGTTATCGGAGGCACTCAGCTTAGTGCTCAATGCGACACCTAAACAACTCAAGGCGCAAGTCAAACCTAGGGATATTTTTTGAGATAGGGTGTTTTTCATTCTTGATCCTCTGTGCATTCGTGCGCTTCTGTGCCGGCCCAATAGCTGCCACGGTGTTTGGATAGCATGTGCATCCAACGCTGCAACTCTAGATAATGTTGATTCGCCAGTAGATTTTCGGCTGGACTTTTGGCTACGCTAGGTTTGTCACTTGTGCCTTCAGTGCTCTTCGTACTCGCTGCCGTAGCGCTGCGACTGGCGATGACTTTGCTAAACAGGCGTTGCCGCTCATCCTGAGCTTCTTGACGCAAGCGCGCGTCCGAGGCCAAATCAAAATACAATCGCCCTTCTATCCAGGTTTGTTCAGCGCGACTAAATGTAGAAAGCGGACTGGTATTCCAAATCACAAAATCAGCATCCTTACCGACTTCCAAAGAACCTGTCCTTTCGGCGATCTGTAATTGCTTGGCGGGGTTGAGGGTAACAAATTTTAAAGCCTCGGTCTCTGATATTCCGCCATACTTAACCGCTTTGGCCGCTTCGGTATTGAGATGACGAGCCAACTCATCACTATCGGAATTAAAACTTGTTACTACACCAGCATTGTGCATCAAGGCGCCGTTAAATGGCACAGCATCAGCCACTTCCAATTTATATCCCCACCAATCAGAAAAAGTCGAACCACCCGCTCCTAAGCTGGCAATCACATCGGCTACTTTATATCCTTCCATCACATGTTGAAAGGTACCAACCTTGAGTCCAAACTCCTGCGCGATACGTGCAAACATAAGGATCTCATCTTGACGATAAGAATGAATATGAATCATGCGCTTGCGCTGCAACAGCTCCACCAAAGTATCTAATTGCAAGTCGCGCCTTGGTTCCACTATATTATTCGGAGATTTTTGCCAAGCTTCTCGTTCAGCTTGGTAAGCCCGTGCTTCGATGAAGGCGCTACGCAAAATTTGCTCTACGCCCATACGCGTTTGCGGATAGCGCCCAGTAGCTTCATTTCCCCAATTGGATTGTTTGACGTTTTCACCCAAGGCGAATTTAATCCCAGGAAAAGCACCCTCTAATTTCAGGCCTTCAGCATCTTGCCCCCAGCGCATTTTAATCACCTGATTTTGCCCACCTATCGTGTTGGCAGAACCATGCAGGACGTTGGCGGTAGTCACGCCACCGGCTAATTCGCGATAGATATTAATATTGCTGGCATCGATCACGTCGGCGATCCGTACTTCAGCGGTAATCGAACTGGTACCTTCGTTGATGCCCTGCATAATGCCGGTGTGGGAGTGAGCATCAATGATGCCGGGACTGACATGTTTGCCAGTGGCGTCAATGATTTGCGCTTGCGCAGGGACTTTTAAATTGTGGCCAACCGCGACGATTTTTCCATTCGCCACTAACATGTCAGCTTGTTCTAACTTGCCTTCTTTAGCGCTAGTCCAAATGGTCGCGTTCTTTATTAAAATCGTGGACGAGGCGGCGCTTGACTGTGCGGGTACGACACCAAACGATCCAGCAGGATAGGTATTTTTCCAAGGAGCGGTGATAGCCTCTGGTTTGGCTGTCACCACCTCGGCTACCATCGCCTTGGTTCGCTTAGCGCTCCAAGATTGTGGTTGCTGATTGGCGTCCTGCATCGTGCCGCTTAAGCTATCACCATCACCCTCGGCGACCACGATTTGTTCACCTATGCGGGCAAGCAATTGGCTCTCGGTTAAGCTTGTGCGCAGATTCAAATCGACGTTCGCACCCATGCTGGCATTTCCCCCATCCACACTCAGTACCGGCTTGGCACTGGTGCCTGTGATCGTCCATGTGCTGGTTTTGCCGCCACTGCTAACTACCCATGTACCGCGCAATTCAAAGCGATGGTAGTTTTCTGTGACGAAGGGTTTACCGTCAACAAAACTGATTTCGATATTCGCTTTATCATCCTTAAACAAGTCACCACTAGCGACCACCAAATTGGCGATGTGACCGACAGCGACACTTCCTAGACGTTTTTGTTCACCTACCAATTTAGCCGGAACAATGGTGAGACCCGCCAAAGCTTGATCCACCGGCAGACCACGACGTACTGCTTGTCGCAACCTCGGCCAAAATTCTTTTTTAGGATCTTTCAAACCCGCTGCCGTGATGGCAAATTCCACGCCAGCTTTATCCAGCATGGCTAAATTGGCCGGGGCTTGCTCCCAATGCTGCAGCGCCTCTAGCGAGGTATCTAGCTTCATGTCAGGATGTTCGGCTTCGGGCGCGTTAGGATAAGTCAAAGGGGTAATCACCGGCATGGCCGCCGCTTTAAGATGCGCTAAGCGGCGATATTCAAAACCATTTCCCTGCAAAATCATACGTAGATGAAATTCATCTCTGATCTTAGCAATTCTTTGATAGGCTTGTTCATTATCGGCGTTATAAATCACCAACTGCTGCCCAGCCAAGCTCCCTTGCAAGGACGCCAGCGATTCATTCAATTGCGGGCGTTCTTGTTTAAGCTGAGATTGCATGGCGCGCTGATACCATTGCGCGTCGTAAAAACTCTGTCTCACCTGAGCAATCACGCCCATCAACGATCCTGGATAAGCGTTTCTTACACTAGGATCTAATTCGTTGGCGAGATGTTGTGCCACATGCGAATTCAACACTAGCGACTTAGCGTTGTCGTTCGCACTTAGGCTAAGTAAGGCACTCTGCCCCCGAAAAATACCCGCGCTAGGAACCGCCAACACATTACTAAAACCCAATTCACGATTCAGTTTAAGGTCATCCGCTTTGATGTCTAATTGTTGTGCTACCTCTTGCTCAGGATGCACCCGAACATTATCCGCCGCGAGGGCACGACTACTTAAACTACGGGAAGGTGCTGGACGTGCATTGGGACCAGATACCACTGGCGGCGCCGCCAATAAAGCACTCGGTACACCTAAACTACTAGAGAGGTCAATAAAACCCGCGTACACGGTTCTGCCATCGAGTTTCCATACTTTTGCTCCTGCTGGGGCAGAGATATTCGCTCCGACGGCAGTGATCATTCCATCTCGCATCACGATGGTGGCATTCTCTATCACCTTACCCGGAGCTTGCACCAAGCGCACACCAGTGAGCGCATGCCAGCGTGGATTATTTTCTCTCAAGCCCTCGATTCGCGAGGTGGCGATTTGCGCGTTAGACGGCGCCGAAATCAGTGCTAGCGCACCGACCACGAATAAAACCAAGGGTCGCAGCTGCATTTTTTCTCCTTTAAGTTATTGTAAGCTTATCCGTGGCATAGCAAGCGGCCTGAAATTTTGGATGAAATTTCAGGCCGCTTGCTATGCCAGATAAGCACTTAGAACCTGTGACCGCAAAAATGGAAATTGATTCCATCACGATACAAAAAAAATCTTAATCGGGCGAATTCATCTGCTTTTGTTGCGCTTCACGATACTCGGTCGGCGTCATGCCAACCGAGGCTTTAAACATACGAGAAAACGCGCTGTGGTCTTGATAACCGCAAGCAATCGCGATATCAGTCACACTGCGATTTGGATCGCCTAGCAGATTGGTAGCCGCTTCCAGCTTGAGCTTAAGGATGAATTGACGGGGTGTGAGTGCATAGATTTTTTGAAAATAACGCTCTATCTGCGCCACCGACAAATTGGTGATTTTTTCTAACTCCAGCATCGAAACGTTCTCGGCATAGTGATGATGGATATGTCGTACCGCAGCGGCGATACGGTGGTACACAGGGTGACGCTGATCAGGCATACCGAGATCACGAGAAATACCTGCCAAGCCTATGATATTTTTATCCTTATCTCGCAAGGCAATTTTACTAGTCAGGCACCAGCCAGGATCTCGATTAGGATAGAGATGTAACTCTAGTTGATCTCTAATCTCGTCCTTACCACTAAGTACTAATAAGTCTTGCTCGGAAAAATTACCAGCCAGCGACAAGGGAAAAAGTTGGTCGACCGTCCGACCAAGCAAATCCTCTTTCTCATTGAGTCCACAACGCTCCACCAAAGTACTATTCACCACGACATATTGCCTATCTCGGTCTTTAACGAAAAACACGACGTCTGGCATGGCATCAAATAGCAGCTCGGCAAAGAATACATTACTCACATCCTGCGCCATTTGTTGTCTTACTTGCATTTTACCCTCTCCTGTTTTTATGACTTAGTCCGTCGCACTTGGCGGCAGCTAGTTTATTTTATATATAAATTACTCTACTTAAGATGAAATTACTACCTTGCCAATATTTTATTCTTATTTCGGTCAACTTAGTAATATAATTGTTGCTTATATTTTTCCTGGCCCTCAATTGTGCATCAACTAGGATAGGATGAACAAATTTGAGTCGTAAACACACAAATATATTGCAAATATATTTGAAGATACGTACACTATTGGCTCAGACATTTTTTACTTAGGAAAACTATGAACTACCCAAAATGGCGCGGAATTTTCCCTGCAGTGACCACCAAATTCAAAGAAAATGAAGACCTAGACCCAGCTGCGATGGAACAGCACTTTAACTTTCAAATTGAGAGTGGTGTGCATGGCATGGTCACTTGTGGTTCCTTGGGCGAAGCCTCAACCCTCTCTTTCGAGGAAAAACTTGAGGTTACACGTATCGCCATTAATGTGGCGGACAAACGTGTACCGGTCTTAGCCAACGTC
>JAIELM010000019.1 GCA_019752975.1 Undibacterium sp.
GACACATAGAGCAAAATCAGCGCAATCGACAAAATCACAAATTTTTTCTCAGTCCTATACAATCCTAAACTGTTGTTGGAATCAGCAAGGAAAATCTATGTATCGTGTCATGTTAGTAGAAGATGATGAGCGTCTCGCGGCGTTGGTGATTGAGTATCTTCAAGCCTATGAATTTACCGTTGACTGCGTGGTACGTGGTGATGTGGCCTTGGCGCATTTTCAAGCGACTAAGCCAGATCTGGTGGTCTTGGATTTGATGTTACCTGGTTTGGATGGCATGGTGGTTTGTCGGCAAATTCGTGGCATTAGTCCGGTACCTATTTTGATTTTGACGGCGCGGGAAGATTCTTATGATGAAGTCTCCGCGTTAGAGCAAGGCGCGGATGATTTTGTCAGTAAGCCTGTGCAACCACGCATCTTATTGGCGCGATTACGTGCCCTTGTACGGCGTATAGGCGACCCAGCAGAGACCACGGTTCCTGCCAGTGAACATGATCAGATTACTTTTGGTGCCTTGTCTATTTCACGTGCCGATAGATTGGTGTATTGGCGAAAAAAAGTGGTGGAACTTTCCAACACTGAATTTAAGCTGTTGATGATTTTGGTCGAATCGCCAGGGAAGGTTTTGTCACGTGATGACATCTTGATGAAAATGCGCGGGATCGAATTTGATGGTTTGGACAGAAGTATCGATAACCTGATCTCACGCGTGCGGCGTCGGTTTGATGATCAAAATTCAGAAAAAATTAAAACCGTATGGGGCGAGGGATATTTGTTTTCTCCCTCAGCTTGGGCTGAGCCTTCATAAATCTCAGTGCAGCGGCTTGTTTCACTCAAATAAAGCAACGAGCGCTACAGGGCTGGTGCGGCTGATTAATTGTGCGTGATCTTTGGCGTTGGCAAATAGTAAGTCGGTAGTGCGATAGAGTGCCGCGTCATCTGGCCAGATAGCGCTGTCGTCTTTGAATGCCAGTGTCAGCGTTTGTTGTGAGGTATGTTTCAGTTCGACGTGGGCGATGTTGTCTTTTTTTGCAAAGGCCAGGCGCACACCTAAACATTTTTTTCCACCCGCAGTGGCGTCTTGTGTGCCTAAGAAAGCTAAGGCTTGTTCGCAAGCAGCGCGTAGTTCGGCGATTTCATAGATGCCAGTATCACGAGTAACTATGCTGACGCGAAAACGAAAGCGCGCACTGCCACTTTTTTGATTCAAAACTAATTCAGCGTTATCGTCGTAGGCGGATTTCAATAGCGGAAGCGTGGCACGAGCTGCGCCATCGATACCCAAGTCTATGTGAGTGTTCTTGCCGACCAAATGCAGGCGAAGATTGCTTAGTGCATTGTTTTTATCGGTCGTGGCAATTTGCAGTTGCATCTGAATCAGGTTTTTGGCTTTGCCATACTTCTCAAACCAAAGCATGGTTTTATACGCATCGCGGTAGCTCATCCATTCTGCATTTTTTGCCCTAGTCGCATCGTCCATGAGCTGTCCTTTTGCATGCAACGCAAAAACAAGGCAAAGACTGGCAAGTAAGAGACGATACAAGTTCACGATTATTCTTTATTAAAAACGATAAGCGATTACCGACGATACCGATAGGCTATTGCGACGATCAACTAAGGGACTATCAACACTACTGCCGACTAGTCGAGTTAAGTTCACTTTTGAGGCCAAGAGCCATGATGAACTGAAATTCCAATTCCAATACAGATTCGCGTGGATATCTTTGATTCCCGCGGTCGCGTTATATGGCTGATTAGGGCTACGAAGCACGGCATTGTTACTTACGCCAAAATAAGTCTCGGTGTAGGCTTTGTTGACAAAACTTGTGCCCAATCCTAGGTTGATATGATGGTGGGGCGCGATTTCTCTGACGCTATATTGAAGATCCGTGCTAAGACGTATGCCAGTTCTTCGTTGACCTGCTCCACCCACGAGATTGGTGTTTAAGCGCAGTCGCTCATTAAGCTGTAGATTATAAAACCCACCAACCAATATACGTCGTGGCAAGTTTTCTAGTCCGATTAATTGCTTGGAATTTTTGCCTGTGAGAACTTTCAGCGTGGTCTTGGCATCCGCCGTATTGTCCGAGGCATTGTTAGAATTACCGCCCGATGCCGCTGTCGTACCACCTATTCCAATTAATTTGAGATCGTCTAAAGAGCTGCTCGTCGGCATGCCCGAAATGTTGATTCGTATTTCATTGTTAGCCAAATAGCTTAAGTCACCTATATTATTGTTGGTGCCTGAAGTTGAGCGACCAGGTTCGACGATGACTAAAGGTCCAAACTCCTTGTCGAACCGTTCCGATAGATGCCAACCTAGACTAGAGCCTGAAACGAATATCCCATTGCTCCATTGTATTTGCAGAACCGGTAGCGCAAAGCGCTTGGTTTTTTCTGCGCCTTCGTAGATGGGGCGCGATAACACTCCTAGACCAATAAAGGTGTCTTGACTTCCGTCTGGCATTAAGTTGCGTGCAGGGGTTTGCGCTTGGCATGTCGTGCTAAAAGCCGCCATTGCCAAGCTGAGGGAAATTAGTAGTTGCAGTTTCTTCATATTCATTCTTAAGAACGTGGCGATCCAATATCGTTTCAATATTGGGAAACCGCCATTTTACAATCGAAGAAGAATAATTTCGCAAACAATAGCGAAGCCATTACCGCAAATACCTCATTGGAGTATATTCTACGGCCTCATCGCTACGCGCAATTTCGATTAAATAATACGGTGAGACGATAGCCATGGTGCACGCGTATTGAGCATTTTCGGCAGGTTCGGTATCTCTGTGGCTGAGCATCAGTTTTCCCGCAGCACGCCACACTCTCATATCGGCGATGTCATGACATCCAGAAGGGCGGTTTCCTAAAAAGACACCGACGATCATGTTCTTAGTGAAATCGACTAGCGGTAGTTCAGGAGTCGGGGTTCTACGGGTGTTGAATTCTAACCATAGCTTGGCCCATGCCGCTTGGTCCTTGATTAGCACATTTCTCGTACCAATCTCGTAGGATGCATCGTTGCCTTTGAATATTCTTGAGGGTGAGATTAAGGCTCGGCTGACATTATTAAATTCGACTGGCAAGTCAAGCTTACGGGTTTCGACGACACTCATAGGGGTACTTGTCGAAGAACTGCTTGGGTCACAACTAGCGATGCTAATTAATTCTTGTTCAATAAAATCAGCGCTCAGTTTTTGTCCGTCAGAACTGATTTTTACAATTTGTGTAGTGCTACAGTTATTGGGTGTTTTAAATAGCGTTGCGATCACCATGCGCGTGGCAAAATTGGTGTTTTCCGAGAGGAAGGTTTTTTGCTTGAGTGTTTCTTCAAGGCTCATATTTGGACTTCTCGCGGGTGGGCTGCTGATGATCAATAGCTGATCCCAGGCAGTTTTATCCTTGATGACCAAGTTGCCGCTACCCGCGCCTCGATAGAAAGAGAGATCCAACGCAGTTGTCGCTAAGCTAGTACTGGCTTTGGGCGTAACAAGTAGTTGCTGTACTTGATGTGCTGATCCCAAGCCTAAATCGGCCTTGTCTAAATGGGTGATGATCGTATTGAAAAAAGCCTTATTGGCTGGATCGACGCAAGAATTTGTAGGTCCCGCGATGGAGTCAGCCTTGCTACACAAAATGTTTTGTACGGAACCACTATAAAGTGTTTGTTGATAACTCGCATCGGCACAAGTTCCGGCTTTGTCCCATAATATCTGCTTCTGGTCGATAAGGAAGAGGCGATTATTTAATTGAGCGCAATCGGCGCTGTTGGCGAGGGCGACGAAATCACTGGTGATGAGGGGTGCTGGTGTGACCTTGTTTTCTGGAGTTGCTGCGGTCTTGGTGTTGCCGTTGCCGTTGCCACCACAGCCGATCAGTATGCTGAGTAGCGACAAGCTGAGGATAAGATTTTTCTGCATGAGGTATCTCCGTATTTACATAATTTCGCATAATGAACGCTCAGCTATGGTAGAAGATAATATGAGGCTAAACATCTTCAAATTAAAGTGAAATTGTCTTGAAATTGTATATTTGGCGCTGTTTGTTTTTGAAGAGAATTAAATTTATTCCAACTTGCTCAGACTATCTTATAAAATGCGCATCGATAAGACCTTATATCCACGGAATTTACGCCAATTTAACAGCTAGTCCATCTAGCTGATTTCAAGCTACTTAGTGCAACCTATAGACACAGATAATCAAGCATAGTGAATCGACTTTTTTTACGTTTTTTGCCGCCAGTTTTACTCTCCATCGCCCTTGCGAGCGTCTTGGTGTATGTGCTTGGGGCATGGTGGTTTGGTGATCCGGTTGAGCAAAATGCGGCAAGGCAGGCGGCACCGCAACTATTTTTATTGGAGAATTATGTCGATCAAGCGCCTAGTGATGAGTGGTTATCGCGCTTAAATCGTATCCGAGAAGTGTCTCCCGTAAAGATGGAACTGATTTCCTTGAACTCTGCCTTAGCCAGCTTAAACGAAGTGCAGCAGCAAGCTCTGCAAAAAGGAAAAGTAGTCATGGATGTACCTCACAAGGCCTTCTATCGACGTGTAGATTTAATTGGCAGTCGTTATGTGGGTAGTGAAACGGACGTACTTTACGCCTATGACTTACCGATTGATGCTTGGTTAAATATGAAGATGGAGTTGTTGCGCTACTTTATCGTCGCGCTAATCCTATTGGTTCCTATCGCCTTTTGGTCGCGTTCACATTGGCGTGAGGTGGCGGCGTTGATGCAGGTTGCTGAACAATTTGGACAGGGTCAATTGAGTGTGAGGGCCGAGGTGAAAGCAAAAACCAGCATGGCTCCACTAGCGCAGCAAATCAATCAAATGGCAACGCATATTGAACAATTAATCGGGGCGCAGAAAATGCTCTTGCATGCGGTATCGCATGAACTTAGAACACCGATTGCGCGGTTGGCATTTGGCCTAGAGTTATTGCACGGCGACCTAAGCAATGCGGCTAATTTAAATCGACGTATTGCCGGGATGAGCTTAGACGTAGAAGAGCTTAATAGCTTGGTTAATGAGTTATTAACGATGGCAAAATTAGAGCAGCAAATGAGCCCATCGACGGCAGAAAAAGTGTGCCTTAACAGTGAGCACTTTGTTGCTGCTTGTTTAGATAAACTGACCTTGCAACATCCAAATAAGGCAGTGCAAGTGAATATTGATGTGGCCGCATTAGCTTTTTTTGCCGATGAAAAGTTACTTAAAAGGGCGTTTGAAAATCTGCTCAAAAATGCCTTGAAGTATGCAGAAGAAGTGATCTTCATCTGCGTGAGTCGACCGCTAGAAAATGAAATTCATATTGCGGTAGAAGATGATGGTAGCGGCATCCCTGAAGAGCAAAGAGAGAAAATTTTTGATGCTTTTTATCGCCTAGATCGCAGTCGAGATAAGGCTACCGGTGGTTTTGGCTTAGGCCTAGCCATCGTTAAACAAGCGATGATTTTGCAGCAGGGGCGTGTGCTAGTCGAACAATCTGATCTGGGCGGTGCACGCTTTGTTTTGGTGTTGGAACAAGCAATATAGTGACCACGTCTCTTGTTGCTAGACTACAGTACGGTCGCTATTTTTTTTCTTTACTAAGTCTACTTGTTGCCTCATGCTGAAACAGTTGTGATGACTTTGCGCAAGATTATCTATATTCCGCAAAAAGGTGAGACTTAGATGTCCCTACAACTTCAATGGATCAGCATAATAAAAAATTTTCTTGTAGTAATCCGTAATGGTGAGTGTGGGGTCACCAAGATTGGCGAGTAGTGACTTGACTTACCTTGGTAGCACTCGGAAGTGCGTTGTCAGGCGTAACGATCAGCCTGGCAGCGAAAGAAATGTAGAACCGGCTGACGGGTACAGTCAAATTATAGTAGTTGATGCATTTAAGGTATAAACTCCAAGTAAATTAAGTTCTAACCCCTAACAATTTATTGTAAAGAATTAACGGATGATAGATGCACTCATAGCAGGACGTATGCACGGCAACGCCGAAGCTCGTAAGGGACATGGTGGTAGCGATTATGTTACCTGTAAAGTCAAAGCCAATAC
>JAIELM010000473.1 GCA_019752975.1 Undibacterium sp.
TTGGCCTGCGCAACTCGCGGTCTCGCCCGATGGAGTGAAAGTGGGCGATCTACCTGAAAGCTGGGTGCAACATATTCTGCTGATCAAGCCCGACCCTGCACCAGTGTTGGTAATACAAACCGAGCTAGAACCCGGCAATTGGTTATATCTTGCTAGCTTGATGCCCAATCCTTACTTCTTGAGTAATAACGATCCCTTGTCATCGGATCGATTAATATTACAAGCGCTATCGTTGGCGACGGTATTGGTACTCTCGATTTGGGTGGTGCGTTCGATTACCCGACCGCTGGCTGCTTTGTCGGATGCGGCTGAGGCTTTTGGCAAGGGGGAAAATACAGCGGCCTTACCCGAAACGGGCAGTCGAGAATTTGTCAAAACGGCGCAGGCTTTTAGTGCTATGCGTGAACGTATCAACCGTTATATCCAAGATCGAGAGAGACTTTTTATCTCCATCTCACACGATCTACGCACTCCGATTACCCGTCTAAAATTGCGTGCCGAATTACTCGATGACGATGCTATCCGCAGCGAATTTGAAGAGGACTTAGACGATTTAGATATGATGGTTAAAGGCGCGTTACAGTGCGTCAAAGACAGTGATATTCACGAAAATCCTACCGAAATTAAACTCGATACCTTGATCGGAAGATTGGTCAGAAGTGCCAGCCTGGCCGGGCATGTAGTGAATTACGAGAATACTGGCACCACAGTACGTGCCAAACCGCTCGCCTTAAAACGTGCCATAGGCAACTTGCTGGACAATGGACTTTTTTATGGTGAGCGCGTGGATATTAGTGTGAATGAGGAAGTGGACGCCACGAGGAAATGGGTGAATATTAGTCTGCGCGATTACGGACCTGGTGTGCCTGAAGATGCTATTGCTAGTTTATGTGATCCCTACTTTAGGTTAGCTCACGGGCGCCATAAAAATGACAGCGGTATGGGGCTGGGCTTAGGTATAGCACGTGACGTCATCGAAGCACATGGTGGTAGTTTGGTATTGAGTAATCATTCAGAAGGCGGCTTGCACACCTTGATACGTTTGCCTATTTAGTGCTAATGCTAGTGTTGGTGGTGAATGAGGGTAATGCGTTGACGGAGCTAGCTTTTTTGGAAAAAAATTGACTGACAGTCGGGTCGGGCGGTGCAACTCAGAATTTTGGCGGGTGGGTTAATGATAATCCTTTAATGCCTTAGCGAGCGAGCCATCTTTTTTCCCTTGAGTGATGGCGTGGTCAATTTTGTCGAGGATTTCGGTGTGCTGTCCATGGGCAGCTGCAAAATGGATAGTGTCATGAAAAATAGGATTTTCTGAGGCGAAAAATCGATATTTTTTTAAGTTTTCATCAGTCAAGTTGGCGACGATGACATTGTTAATGTGTTCCTCAACCTGACTTTGTTGATCTAGTTCGTGTACCGGCCAAAGTAAAAAGTCACAACGTTTTGAAACCAACATTTCGAATCGCGCAGGCACGGAAGCGGTATCTTCCTGCACAGAAAATACCTTGTCGCGGGTGCGTTCGAATTCTATTCCATAACTATAGCCGTGTCCGATGGCGATTTTCTTTCCTCGCAGATCTTCAAGCGATCTTATCTTGGTTGTTGGTTCGCCTAAGCTGATGGCCCAGACGTTGTCGATGATGAGCGGCTCCGAAAAGCGATATTCCGTTAAGCGAATATTTGACTTGGAAAAACCATAAATGATGCCATTCCCCGCTAGTGTCGCCCTTTGCGCGCGACGCCATGGAAGCTGCACGTAATCGAATTTTACCCCGGCCGCTTGTTCGACAAAATGAAGTAACTTAGACAGTTTGTTATCGATGGGAAGTTGCTTTCCCTTGACGTCTAAGTTTTCTTGTAGAAAAAGCTGTACCCTTTGCTGGGTTTGAGCCAAAACCTGATACGAGCAGCCTAGCAAGACGGTGAGCGTAGTGATTTGAAATAGACGGTTCAGCATGGTGTGAAGTCGAATTTCGATAAGGTTTTTGAAGTATCGCAGCCTAGCTCGGTGTTTGCAAGGGGTTTGAGTAGATGTTGCGACAGCGTAAGAAGTCGTCCGAAACGGCGTTAGGAAATACTTGTTTTGTGCGAAAAAACGGATGGGCTATTTGACCCATCCGCTCTTTCTTGTTTCCTTTCTTGTTTTACCTAAAGGATAAGCGGTCTTACATTATGCTAGGTATCTAGTGTTAATCATAAGTAGCCCCCAATGAGACACCAGAGAATGCTTGTTTGGCCTTCAGTACAATGTAGTACCAAGTGCCTGAAGCAGGAGTCGCTAAGGTGATACTTTCATTGTTGCCTGCTTTTAGCGAAGCTGCATCATAGGAAGTGGTGGTCGGCCATGCGCCTTTCTTTACGTACAAATCGACATCGCCTGTGCCACCACTGGTGAATAATTTTAAATTTTTCGCGCCTGTAGGTAAAAGAATGTAGGCATAGGCTTGACTACTAGAGGCAAAATTTTTGATGGAGCAATTTTTGCCGAGCTGAGTGGATGATGCACAATTTGGTAGTACCACGGTTGTGTCTGGCAATGGTGGCACGCCGGCGATGGTCGCGGACTGCACCCACGTAGCAAATTCAGTGTCGTATTTGCTTCCTATGCTGGCCATCATCGCGCTGTAACCGTCGTAATCGCCCACCCGGAATTTGGCAATCATGGTGTCGATATCACTGCGGTGTTTTTCATTCATAAAACGCACCGCCATATAGCCCCAACGGTAGGCGCGTGGAACATAGTCCGACATAGAATAGGTGTTACCAAAAATAGTGCTCAGCTTATAGGTGCCAGTCTTGGCCGCATCAATCGCTTCTTGGTAGTTATTTTTATGTGAGAGATATTCTGCTATACCTTCTATCCACCACACTGTCGGTTTTGCGGTGCCCGCACCAAAATCACCTTTCATGTCGAAGCGGCCATCAAGATAGTGCACATACTCGTGTTCTAGATTCCATACCGAGAAGGCAGGGCGTAACCATGAAGCTTCGTGAGCGATAAAGCGCGCTTGATTATTGACATCCGCAGGGTTGCCTTCTAAATACATGCCGCCGTTATCGGTGCTGATATCATAGATGATGCCAGCGTATTTACTGTAATTAGTGTAGTCATCAAACACCACCAACTCCAGCGATTTGTTATTGTCATTGGCAACAGGGACCTTGTTGGTCAATAACATACTGTGAAAATATCCTTCTTCAGTACCCAAAATATTGCATGAGTCTTGCAATTGTGCTGGGGTCATGTCCTGCGCGCGAACTTTAATCGTTGCACTACAGGTATAGCTAGTCTTCAATACGGCGTCGGCCAATTTTGTCTTAAAACCACAGGTGCCGTATTCGGCACAGTTGGCACTGTCGTAGTAATCAACCGCCGATGCCGCACCTAGCCATAGATCGCTGTCTGAGCCGGTCATGCTGCTGTTGGCGAGTTGGTACTTTACCATGGGCTTGAGTGTTGCCAGCATCGCGGGATATTGCATGAAGCGGAATGCCTCGCTTTCAGTATCGTGTAGCTGATATGCGGCACTACTTGCCAATAAAGCCGCCTTATTCTTCACTACAAAATTATTCAAGGCAGTTGGGTAAGCGATGTTCTGAAGGGTGCTTGCTGCTTCTGGGCGATAGTGGGCTAAGTACATCACCGTCAATGCGCCGGTAAAGCCGCCAGCCGCGCTACGTTGAAGCAAAGCATTGGCGGCATTGGGGTTGGCTGCTGTATTGGTAAAGCGTTCCACTACACCCTTCACACTGGGGAGGTAGTAGGCTTCGTCATGCATATTCGTAATTAGCGTAAACACCTCGCCGGCGGTGGACGGCCCAGTCGTGTTTGAGTTAAACAACGGAGCACCTTCAATTAATTGTTTGACCGGCGTACGTAGGCTGATGGAAAACGAGGCTGCGGGTTCTGGCATGACCCCTGTCCCTGCAAGATAATAGCCTGCTCTTAGGTAGATAGTGAGGTTAACTAGCGCAATATTAGAGGCGTTATAGCTGCTCGCTTGCTGGCTAAAGCGATTGATCACGGCACTCATATTGGAGGCGGAGTAGATGGTTGAGGCTTGTGCTGAGCTCAAGGAGAATAGACCATAGTGACATTCGAAGTCTGGTAAATTCACGATGTAATCAGCCAGCGCCGCACCGCTATAAGTAGCCAGCTTATTCATATCCTTGCATTCTGGCGTGGTTGCCGATGGCGCCAATTGTGGCGACGACATTGTGTTTAGCGCAGATTTATCTTTCGTGGCGATGAATTGCAGATCTTTTTTACTGATAGGCAAATTAAACTTGGTTTGTTCGATCGATGGCGGTAGAACTGAACGTTCATGCGGCCTCGGTGCTTGCTTTAGTTCTCGACGCTCAATCCCGTGTTCCTGACTGTCGGCAAAGCTGAGACCTGAGTAGCATGCTGCGATGCAAGCGGCGAGCATGAGTGTTTTATTTTGAAAAAACATTGTTAAGACTCCTGTAGTTTTTATGAATGTTATGGAAAATTTGTGCCTAAAATAAATTTGACTGGCAAAATCGACCAAACATCCTGTCATTGTTACCCCCTAAATTAACGCCTGAAATTCGACGTTAATACTCTTACCTGGCTTTCCCGGTACTCAGAGCCTCATGTAGAACCGACGCAAAACAAACGCTGTCGTTGTTGCATTCGCCTCGTCGTACTAAAGTACTGCCTTAGTCTTCGCATGTAGGCCGCGCAATTTCGCGTAAGTCCTCACTTAAACTCTGCTATCACATGACCCAAGAAAATATAGAGCATCGCCAACCACTCAAGTTGGGAGAGAGTGGCGATTTCCATCAGGTGACCTCATCCTACTAATATATTTAAAAAATATCAATGATATATTTAGTGATTTTGGTGATTTTCATCGTTAATACGTAATTCCGTATTTAATTCAGGTGGTGAATGGGCGTATAAAATATTTATAAATAAAAGTCATATAAGTGCAGATAAAATTTTGAATTTTGTTGTTATTTGATTCTAGCTACCCTATCTTTTTGAAAACCTATAACCCAATCAGTGGCTGGCAAATCGTTTTTTGCCCTCATAAAACGCCTCTTGAAAATAATGATCTGTGCAGCCCACAGTCTAGTTTTTGGGGCCTACAAATACCTAGCTATCTGCGATAATTCCCGGTTCATCGGACTTCTGTTTGCTCATGAACGCGTGCAAAACGCGGTTTGTGCAGGTGACGGAATTTGTGGCATGAAAAACTTTGGTGGCGCCCTTGGTCCCTATGTTAGTGATTCCGGTTTTGTGAAAACTGAGGTTTCATAGGCCTAGGGTATTTTAATAATTTTCTCTTCTTTTCTTTTTCGTAAATAGATGAATACTGATATTGTTTTCGTTCATACTTCCGAGGTCCATGTTCAAAATTTCGATACACTGATCTCTGAACTTGCATCAAATGTGCGAGTGCGGCACGTGGTGTTATCTGAGTTACTTACAGAAGCTCAGACGCTCGGATCAAATCACTTGCAGTCCGTACATAACGTTCAGCAGGCAATGCTAAATGCCGCGCAATCTGGGGCGAAGCTCGTGGTATGTACTTGCTCGACCATAGGTGCCGCGGCTGAACGGACTGTGACCAATGGTAAATTTGTTGCCGCGAGAATTGATCGCGCGATGGCCGATCGTGCGGTGCAGCTTGGGCAACGAATTCTTATCGTTGCTGCGCTTGAGAGTAGCTTGCAACCCACAGCAGCATTAATCCAAGAGTCGGCTGAACCTATATCGCGCACCATAACATTAGATTACTTGTTGGTCGAGGATGCTTGGGAACGGTTTCTCGTCGGTGATATGACTGACTACATTCAAGTTATTTGTACAGCGATCTCAGCGCAGAAAAAAGATTTTGACATTGTTGTGCTCGCACAAGCATCGATGGCACCTGCCGTCCCGTTATTGACGGAGTTGGGTTGTGAGGTATTGTCTAGCCCGCGCCTAGGTGTCATCGCAGCACTGAAAGAACTGGAATTGCGGGGAACCTAATCGCCAATATTCGCTCTAAC
>JAIELM010000424.1 GCA_019752975.1 Undibacterium sp.
GTCAGTCTACATTTGGGCATGTTTAAGCAGGTGCCGGTAATCAAGGATGGGCAAACCATCAAGATAAATAATAATGGCTTGGGATTTAAGGTTTCCAATGAAGCTACTGCCATTGGTAACGCAAGTGAAGGGCAACTGGCAAGAGCAAAAACCGCATCAGGTCAAGTTATTGCAGGGATTGCACGATTCGGAGGTATCATTGAGGTTCGTTAGTTTGTATCATTAGTTGCACAATATGAGTTACGCAATATGAATTGCGCAATTAAGCTTTAAAGCCTACACAAAACAAGCGTGGTCTTCAGCTGCGCACCTAGTCGGTGTAATTTTGTGTAAGTCCTACTGATTCGGCATGATGTCCTCAACAAAATTTCCTCGCTTTTGTTGAGCCTTAAGGTTTTTTTTAAATACGCTTAAAGTTTAAAATAAGTCAGCCGTTATAATGGACGTAGAGGCGGATGTAAACGCTGGTTAATCCAAATATAGAGGTATCGTCGTGAAAATCAATGACTCACTTAATTCAACGCAGGGGCTAAGTAATACCAATAGTCCGGCGACAGTTCGCACCGATAAAGCGGGTGACAGTGCCAAGGTAACGACGCCCCCTTCACATAATGTGCAAATTTCCCCATTGTCGGTACAACTACAAGCTTTACAGAATACGCAAGCAAGTGGAGCTGTTTTTGAAGCAAAAAAAGTTGAAGAAATTAAGCTCGCTATTGCGGAAGGACGTTTTCATGTAGATGCTGAAAAAGTGGCTGATGGCCTCCTAGAGACCGTCAAAGATTTGCTTAATGCGAGACGGCAACCAACATGAGTATCGTACTTAGCGAGGCTAATTTTCTGCATCAACTTATCAAAGATGAGCTTGATGCTATGCGTAACTTTGCGCAATTATTAGATACTGAACAGGCTATTTTAGTAGAAAATCGCTCAGCAGAATTAGAATCAGTGACCACAGAAAAAAATAAATCATTGAGTAATTTACTGGCACTAGAAAAAACCCGAAATGCGCATCTCGAGAAAAATGCTTACGCCAAAGATGCCGAAGGAATGCGCCAGTTATTGGCTTTGTGCGACAATGTAGAAATGAATCAGCACTGGAATATGTTATTAGAAATTTCAGCGGATGCGCAAGAGGCCAACCGCACCAACGGCCTACTCATACAACGTCATTTGAGTCGCAATCAAGCCACGCTCAATATTCTGCATCAAAATGACCAAGCAGGATCCATGTATGGATCTGATGGTCAATCAAAAACCAAGTTTGGCACCAGTCGCGGTATCGTCGCCAGATAAATACTTCACTCAGAAAAATTTTTCTTGCTATGCATTTGCGCCGTTATTTCGGGTAATGGCATTCGCGTTCTGGTTAGGTATTTTCTGTCAATTTGTACTGACAGGTACTTCAACTGCATTCTCTGGCATCACTGACATTATCGTCACGGCGACACGTCGATTTCTCGCTCTTCCTTCAACTGTTTCATTACTATCCACCGGCGACTTTGGGCCTTGTCCTACTGCGGTTAGACGCAATTCAGCAACACCATTCGCAATAAACAGACGTGCTACGGTACTGGCTCTTACCGCGGACAATTCCCAATTAGAAGGGAAGCTGGAATTTTTTATCGGTACGTTATCGGTAAAGCCCTCAACCTGAATTTCGTGATTATCGTTCTTTAAAACATTGGAGACGACGTTGAGCACCTGCAAGGATTTTGGGTTAAGTTTCGCCTCACCGGGTGCAAACAATACACTGGCATTGATCTCTATCATGACGCCGCGGCTAGTTTGGGTGACGCGCACCACACCTTCTCTCACTAAGGGTTCCAACACCGTCAAAATATCGCGCGCGACGTTCTTCATTTTTTCGCGCTCTTTTTGCATAGACTCGGCTTTTTTCCTTCTTGCATTGGCTAAGGCCGGCAGGATATTCGGTTGCGCCTCGCGCATCGCCAAGACAGTACCACCGTCACTTAACGCGGTACCGAAAGCGCCATTTAAGGAATTAGATAGCACACGATATTTGCCATCGTTCAAAGAAGAAATAGCATACATGACGACAAAAAAAGCAAACAACAAGGTGATAAAATCAGCGTATGAGACTAACCATCTCTCGTGATTATCCGGCTCTTCCTGGTATTTTTTTCGGGCCATAATGACTACGGTTTTTTATGATTCGACAAACGTTCTTCAATGATACGTGGACTATCACCTTGCGCGATACTATAAAAAATATCCGCTAACATTTCGCGTCTAGTGACCTCACGACCGACCACTTCCTTAAGCTTATTTGCCACTGGCAAAAAGAATAAATTGGCTAAGCCAACACCGTAAATCGTTGCCACAAAAGACACCGCAATGCCACTACCCAACTTACTCGGATCGGTCAAGTTTTCCATCACTTGAATCAAACCCAAAACCGCGCCGAGTATGCCTATAGTAGGAGAATAACCGCCAGCGGCATCCCAAATTTTGATCGCTTGCCTTTGCTCGGTTTCGTAGAAAGAGATATCCACGTCTAGGATTTCCTTAACCCGATCTGGGTCGACGCCATCGATGACCAGTTTCAGGCCTTTTTCTATGAATAAATCCTTAGCGGAAACAAGGTAGCGCTCCAAACTCAAAAAACCTTCACGACGCGCCACTGCACTCCAAGTGAGCGCATCACTCACGTTTTTTCTACTCCTGTCTTCAGGCAAAAAGGCAATCCACTTGAGCATCTTGATACCACGTATAAAGGTACCCATACGGCTTTGCAAGAGCACTGCGCCCATAGTACCGAACACCACGATCACGAAGGCGGCAGGCTGCAACAAGGAGGCCAAATGACCGCCCTCCATCGTTTGTCCAGCAAGTATGCCGCCTACGACTAAAATTATTCCAATTAGGCTAGCCCGGTCCACGCACGCTCCCTTAATGAAGCCCTTAAACGGGCAACTGCTTGGCTATGCAATTGCGATACCCTAGACTCGGATACGCCCATTACCGCGCCAATTTCTTTTAAATTTAATTCCTGTTCATAGTACAAACCCATTAATAGTTTCTCACGTTCTGGCAAGCTATTAATGGCATGGATCACTGCATCTCTAAAATCACCATTCAGTAAATCTTGTAGCGGATCACCGCTGCGCTCATCCTTACAATAGTGATCTAGAAAGTGCTCTTTAGTATCCGAATCATGAAAATCTTCGTAGTACAGCAACTGATGTCCACCGCTCTCGCCTAACAGTTCTTGATAATCCTCTAGATTGAGCTTAAGGTGTTTGGCGACTTCCGTTTCCATGGGAGATCGACCCAGTTTTTGCTGCAGCTCATTCATCGCATTTTCGATCTTGCGCATGTTTTGCCTAACGCCACGTGGTAGCCAATCATTGCTACGTAGTTCGTCTAACATAGAGCCGCGAATTCTTTGTATAGCATAGGTTTCAAACTGGGCGCCGTGTGTATCTTCATAGCGATTGACCGCATCGAGCAAACCAATCATGCCAGCTTGTACCAAATCATCCACTTCCACACTCGGCGGCAATCTGGCTTTGAGTTGATACGCCAGCCGCTTCACTAAGGGAGCATGCTCAGTGAGTATAGAATTTTTATCTGATTTGCCGCTTGCTGTGTACATAAATTATCTAGTATTCTAATTGGGCACCTAATGCCGCTGCTGGGTGACGCCAAGCGACTGACTCACCAGCGGTCGAAAATAATCTGTCGGCCATCCGTCCAAATGCCTGACTCGCTTTCGACAAGGGAAAGGCATCAATCACTGAGCGTCCTAGTTGCGTCGCTCTGCGTAAATAAGCGTCTTCAGGAACCACGCCCACCAAGTTCAGTTCTACGGCAAGATAACGCTTGGCTGTTTTAGACAAATTAGCGAATACCAACTGCGCCTGTTCTTCTTTGACACCAGTCACCACAATACCAAATTCGCGCCGTCCCATGCGATGATTAATTCGCTTAATTAGGCCATACGCGGACTTGATGGTATCGGGATCGTTCGATACTTGTATCATGATTTCACTATCATCAAATGAGGACAAGACAAACTGATCTTCCCCATTCAATTCACAATCTACCACGACCACATCCGATTTACTCGCCGCCAAATCAAACAATTTCGCAAGCTCTCGATAACTCGCTATCGACAAGGCTTTGGCATGGGGCAAAGTATGCGCGATTTTGGTCACGGATAGGCCGGGCGACACTTGTTTGACAACAAAGTCCATTGTACGCTGTTGTCTCACCACATCCAATAAAGTCTGATCAGATTTTAGATTAAGCCAATGTCCTAAACTAGATTGCTTTATACCGTCCTGATCACTAGTCGATTTCGCGTCCACCATTAAGGTTTTTTTCCCTTGCCGTGCCAGCGTAGCAGAAAGGTTAATTAACATACCATTCCTATCTGCTTCAGGTAAGTTGGAGAGAAAAGTCAACACCCGTAGTTTGGGCCTTTCCAATAAGCGTCTTAGACCCTCCGCTTGATCAATATTAGCCAAGAGCCACCTCCGATCGTGCCGTCGCTTTTTCCAACGACATCGGACTAAGGTTAGCCATCAACAGCGGCAATTCCTCATTTTGATATTTGTAAGCTAGGGTTTCGCGTTTTAATTTAAACGCCCTGTCCACCAAATACTGTTTATTCACCACATGCAAATCTTCTGGCACACGTTGTCCGCTTGCAACATAATAAATATTGAGTTTCTGACGAATCGCCACATCTAAGGCGCCACCTATAGTTGCGGCCTCATCTAACTTGGTCAAAATACAACCTGTCAAATCCTTACCTTGGTAAGCACGCACCACTTCACTTAGGGTTTCGCCAGTCGAAGTGGCATTGAGGCATAACAAGCGTTTTACTTCAGTGCCCGCACCCGACAACATGGCCACTTGTTCCGCCACCATCTTGTCGCGCTGACTCACGCCCACAGTGTCAATCAGTACGGTATGCTTATTTTTCAGCTCTGCGAGGGCAATACGCAAATCAGATTCATCCTTAACCGAATGCACCATCACGCCGAGAATCTTGCCGTAAATTCTTAACTGCTCATAGCCGCCGATACGATAACCATCGGTGGTAATCAGGGCTAATTTTGATGGACCATGTCGCATGACGCAACGCGCAGCGAGCTTGGCTGTCGTGGTAGTTTTACCGACACCAGTTGGCCCGACCAAGGCATAGACGCCACCTTTTTCTAACAATTCACTTTCATTACTGATCGTGCAAAGATTTTTGCTGAGTATCGCTTTTATCCACGCTAAACCCTGAACCTGACTATCACCTTCAGGCAATTTTTCAATCAAAAATCTGGATAGGCTTGCGCTAAAACCTGTCGCCAACATTTCTTTTAAAATTTCTGCTTTATGCGGTGAGCGCTGCTGTGTATTGAGCCACGAAATTTCTGAAATCTTATTCTCTAACATACCGCGCATCGAACGAATTTCATTCATCATTTGCGCTAGCTCCGCTTGACCAACGGTTGCGATAGATGTGATCTCCGTTTCCGGTTGTGGCACATGCTGAGACAAACCAAACTGCCGGCTATTTGAAGCAATTCCACCAACGCCACTAGGCGTAAATTGCGGTTCGTCACTATGCGCCTTCTGTTCCATCATAACGCTAGAAGATTTTGCCACTTGAGTCGATTGAGCCGATTTTTCCGCCATCGCCCCAAGGCTACTGTCGTCCATCGCCAAAATTTCTACTAGGCCGTTGACTGAGCGATTGGACAGTATGACCGCGTCCTCACCCAATGCTTCGCGCACTTTTCTTAAGGCCTCTCTTGAGCTTGGTGCAGTGAATTTCTTGACGTTCATGATGATTGCCCTCCAACTAGGCTAGTAACTCGAATTGTTTTATTCTCGGGAAGTTCCGCATGCGATAACACTTTCACCTGCGGCAGGCTGCGCCTTAAAAAACGTGACAGCAATGCTCGTAAAGGTGCTGGCACTAAGAGAACCGGCGTCAGTCCCATCTGTATTTGATGTTGTGCAGCGATTTCAGTTTGTGATGCCAAAGTAT
>JAIELM010000532.1 GCA_019752975.1 Undibacterium sp.
GCAATCAATTCGTTTTTTCCAAAGACGACAATCTATGGCTGGGCACGACTAATGGTAAAAAAATCGTGCAACTTACGAACAACGGTAGCAAGGATTATAGCTGGGGAATGTCTGACACGGCATGGTCACCTGATGGCAAGCGTTTATTCATTAAAAGATCGGATGTCCGTCAGGTGCATCATTTGCCCGTTCTTAATTATTCCAAAGCCAATGAAGCTGTGGAATGGAATATTTATGCAAGAACTGGCGATGCCATAGAAAAAACGGAACTCTATATTCTAGACCCAGCTACCAAGCGTCAGATAAAGATCCAGTCGCCAACCTTAGAAAACCACTATGCATTCCCCTTGGGCTGGCGATCAGATAGTACTGAAGTGATGTTTATGCGCATGACACGGGATGGAAAACGCCTTGAACTATTTGGCGCGAATCCTTCCACGGGAAAGTGTCGCCTGATATTGACTGAAGAACAGAAAACCTTTGTCGGTGGACTCGACTTCATCATGGAGAAGTGGGCGAAACAAGTGACTATGCTAAAAGATGGCAAGCATTTTATCTGGATGTCAGAACGCGACGGATGGCAGCATCTCTATCTTTACGACATGCAGGGAAAACTTATACGGCGCTTAACCGAGGGCACATTTCCTGTAATCGAGGTCGTTAAAGTAGACGAGCCATCAAACCTGGTCTATTTCAGAGCGAATGCCGAGAAGAATTTATATGACACCAATCTATATAGTGTCAATCTGGATCTCAGTAATCAGGTCAATCAAGATACCGGTAGTAAGGCAATCAATTTGAAAAAACTGACGGTGGCAAGCGGATATCATCGTATTCAATTTTCACCTTCAGGAAAATACTTTTTAGATACCCATTCCAGCGTCGATCGTGCACCAGTAGTTGAATTGCGTAATACCGAAGGACAGCTATTACAAGTAGTGCGTAAAGCAGATATCAGTGAACTCCAACAAATTGGCTGGCAAGCACCGGAAAAATTTGTAGTGAAAGCCGCGGACGGAGAAACCGATCTGGTGGGCATACTGTATAAGCCTCTAGATTTTGATCCAAGCAAAAAATATCCTGTGGTGGAATTCATTTATGCAGGCCCTTTCACGACGGTCGTCCCCAAAGGCTTTACACCGAATACCTCACTCGCCATAAAAGCCCAAGCTTTGGCGCAGACAGGCTATATCACTTACCTGATCGATGGACGCGGTACCACAGAGCGAAGCAAGGCATTTCAGGATGTCGTCGTCAATCATATCGGCCAGTATGAAATTCTAGATCGTGTGGCAGCTTTACAGCAATTAGCATCAACACGCCCTTATATGGATAAAGAAAGAATCGGTATTTATGGACATTCCTGGGGTGGTTATTTTGCGGTAAGGGCAATGCTGATGGCACCGGATACGTTTAAAGTAGGAATCGCCTCTGCGCCGGGAGAGCTGACAGAAGGCGCCGAAATTAATGAACCTTATATGGGACTGCTTTCCGCGAATAAAAATGGCTATGACTTTGGGACTAACCTCAATCACGCCACAAAATTAAAGGGAAAGTTACTCTTTATTCACGGCACCAGTGATATCAATGCACCGTTTTCCACCACAGTCAGAATGATTGATGCCTTGATACAGGCAGGTAAACCTTACGACCTGTTATTGCTACCGCAACGCACACATTTTTTCCAGGAAGAAGACTACGTCGATGCTGCAATACGCCGTTATTTTGATGAAAATCTTAAATCAAAAAAAATGTAAATAGCCATCCCTTGGAGTTAAACCAATAATAATTCTAATGAGGATTTTTATCCGCCGCTTAACTCCGCATTCCGCATTATTGTGAAAGGTCTTGTAGCTCGACAAAATGGGCGTTTGTCGAGGCGCCCTACTTCATGGATGTGAGCAAGCAAGAACATGGCTACAATGGCACGCTCTACTCACCCCATTTTCAGGTATTTACTCCAATGCGAATTTCCTTCATTGTTATCGCTTTTTGTCTGGGAATACTACAGGCGACCAGCCTGAGCGCTCAGTCAAAATCACAAATAGAGCAAATCCACTCTCGTGGAACACTGCGTGTAGGTACAACCGGCGATTACAAACCTTTTAGCTATCGTCATAATGCCAATAGTCCTTGGATTGGTTTTGATATCGAGATGGCGCAGAACTTAGCTACGCACTTAGGAGTGAGCTTAGAATGGGTACCTACATCCTGGCCAAATTTAATGCGTGATTTGGCAGCAGGGAATTTCGATATCGTCATGAGCGGAGTATCCATCTCCAGCGAACGAAAACAACAAGCGATGTTCTCATTGGCGTATTTAGAAGATGGCAAAACGCCGATTACTCGCTGTGGCGAGCAAGCACATTTTCAGACTTTGGCGCAAATTGACGACGCTAGCGTGCGGGTGGTAGTGAACCCAGGCGGTACAAATGAGCGCTTTGTCCGCGAACATTTGCAGCGAGCGCAGATCATTATCTACCCCGATAACAATCGAATATTTGATCAAATTATCGACGGCCATGCAGATTTAATGATCACCGATGCGATAGAAGCGCGCCTGCAGCAACGACTTAAACCAACACTGTGCGCATTGCATCCCGAAACGCCGTTTAATCGAGTAGAAAAAGCCTATCTCTTGCCGCAAGACGCTGCGTGGAAGGCCTTACTCGACGATTGGTTACAGCAAAAGCTACGTGACGGTGTCGTCTCCACAAGCATGGAAAAATGGCTGAATCACCCATGGCCAAACGCCAGCCCCGCATCGATTCAATTTGATGAGCTACGTGAGTTAATGGCTCAGCGACTCACTTTGATGGAAGATGTAGCACGTCATAAGTGGAACCAACAAAGCGAAATCGAAGATGTGCCACGCGAGCAAAAAATCATTCTCTCTTTACAAAAACGAGCGAGCGCCTTAGGCATACCATCCGCTTGGGCCGAACATTTTTTTCGTGCGCAAATCGAAGCGGCCAAACAAGTTCAACGCGACTATTTTTTACAATGGCACAACCAGCAGCAAGCTCAATTTACCCAAGTGCCGAATTTAGATACCGTGATTCGTCCACAACTAGATCAACTGACAGAAAAGATACTGCACCAATTAGCAATGACTTGGCCAGCATTGATTGACCCGCATCAGCACCCGCGCATTAAGCAACATATGCAAGCGCTGCAGAAACAAAAATGGAGTGAATTAGCAGTGGCAATGACGATCGCACCGTTGATCGATGGCAGTGCGTTTTAAGTTTCAACAATGTCGATTTGATCGACCACTTTTACATAATTCATATACAACACGCCCGAGATAAATTGTTTTTATCTACTTTAACTAGGATATTGTTGGATGTTAACGAATAGTAGAGCAACTCACTGGAAAAAGAAAAGCGCATTGGTGTTGTTGAGTAGTCGAATATAAAATCTTTGTGTTACCCCTTCGAATTGGCCGTTAGTCAACATAGCTGTATTTCAATATGAGCACATGCGCCCCGACAATAAAACCGCATTTTCAATTTATAATGCCTCCTTTAGACGCAATTAGAATTCTTTATCAATGGCATCAATAAGGCAAGGTATCAACACAAATATGGCTAGCCAAATCCTAGTCGATGACCTCACTTTATTACGCAGAACTGCGCATATTTTTTTCTTATCTGGCTTACTTTTATTCGGCCTAATTCAAGCCAATCTTGCTTCGGCTCAGACTGTGGTTCCGCTACTATTTGCCGAAAACAGAGATGAGAAAGGCCAGCTCATTCCTATACCAGAGCACTTCACAGGCATTTTTCATGCAATTGAAAAGGACCTTGGAATTCAATTTCAATTTCAAATCTATCCTTGGAATCGCGCCGTCAAAATCGCCAGTTCGGACGGTGGTTTAATTTTTGGTCTAAGTATTACACCAGAACGAGAAAAAATATTCACTTTCTCTCAACCTGTTATGTACAACTATTTATGGCTAGTGACCCGCAGCGACAGTACGTTTTCTTTCCGCACCCTAGACGATCTAAAAGGAAAAACGATAGGCATCCTACGCGGTTCAAAATATGGCGGTGAATTCGATAAACAAAAAAATGTGTTGTTTAAGGCTGATGAAGATATTGATGCCTATGGTTCGCGTTTATCCAAAGTACTAGGTCATAGAATTGATGCGATGATTTATGCAAGCTCTCTGACGAACCCCAGAGAGGTTGAAGATCGAGTCAATAAAATCATCGTTAGCAATGAACCCACTTCAAAGATGGCAACCCAAAAACGGTTTGCGGTACTACCCATTCCCGTTCTGAAAGATGGCATTCATTTTGCAAGTCTAACTGGACAAAATGAGTCACTGATCCAAGGGATAAACAAAAGCTTGACACGACTTAAAAACACCAAGCAAGCTAAAAAAACTCCCCTACGCACGTCAAACAGCATGCAATGACATCCGCCTCACCGCCATTTGATCGTGTGGTAAAAAAAAATCACTCCTATTTGTATAAATACCTTTGATAAATAAGCGATTAATTACGCCGTTTACTAGGCTAGGTAAGCTTTTTTCTCCAATAATCGACATACCTTGAATTTCATACGATACTTCCTTCAGAAGCTAAAAATAGCATTATGTGATACTCAACTATGTAGCCAAATACTTTTCTATTAATTCCTATCCCTATCTGTTTTACTAGTAGCGCCAAATGGAAAAGCGAAATATAACCAAGACTTTCATTGATATTTAAGTAACGAATGGCAGCGAATAGAAAAAGTCATCTCTATACTTAAATAGCATTCATAGCGCACCAAATAGAAAGTCATAGTTAAATAATACGCAACGCCAAAAAGAGCGCTTCGCCACCTCAAATAAGCAAGCAGAGCAAGCAGGCGGAAAAATGGGGCCAAGGCCAATACAATTGGTCAGTGCCAAACTTAGGGAACTTTTTGACTTGAAGGTAATAAATAACATGAAAAAGAGTAAAAACTTGCATTATGTGATACGTCCAACTTTACTGGCCGCTTTAGTTACCGCCTCTTTTGCTGTGGCGGCAGCTGACCGTGTAGATCTGAGCAACTTTACAGGTTCACAAACGAAGTCTGTATTGGGTAGTTCATCCAAAGCACATGAAATTTTAGGTCTTGCAGAGTCGGATTTACGTTTACTACGTAGCCAAAGTTATGGCAATAAAGTCGTCACTCGTTACGAACAAGCACATCTCGGTGTACCCATCTGGGGCGAAGCCATTGTCGGACATGTCGACAATGTCAATTCCTTAGGCGTGTCAGAAGCACCTACTTTTCACGGTGCTATGCTGACAAACCTTGCCCGCGATTTACCAAACGTCAACACCACGTTTTCGGCAAACCAAGCATTGGCAATCGCAAGAAATATTAGAAACCCAGCAAGCACAAGTAATGAACAAAGCAAATTATTTGTCAAATTGGGCAGCAACAATGTCGCTAAGTTGGTGTATTTGACGTCTTATGTAACTATTGATGCTAACGGCAATCCCTCTCGCCCGTATGCCATGATCGATGCAAAGAACGGTGCAATTCTAGAGCAATGGGAAGGTATTACCCATCTAGATGCAGGTGGCCCTGGCGGTAATCTACGTATTGGTAAATATACCTATGGCCCAGCTGGAAGCGGTGCAACTTATGGTCCATTAGTCGTCAGTAGCACATGTCAAATGACCAGCCCCAACGTGGATACGTACAACATGAATCATGCCACTTCTGGAAGTGGGACATTGTTCAAATTCACTTGCCCAACCAATACTTACCAATCAATTAACGGCGCCTACTCACCATTAAATGATGGTCACTTTTTTGGTAATGTCGTATTTAACTTGTACAAGGATTGGTTGAATCAACGTCCAATCAGCAGCAAATTGCAAATGCGTATTCACTATGGCAATAACTACGAAAATGCATTCTGGGATGGCACGGCAATGAGCTATGGTGATGGTGGTAGCACTTTCCATCCCTTGGTATCATTGGGCGTAACTGCGCATGAAGTGAGCCATG
>JAIELM010000199.1 GCA_019752975.1 Undibacterium sp.
GGCACATCTGCCTTGAATTTGATACAAATAGGTTTTAGCGCGCCCACAGAATTCGAATGAAGGACGTCAAAACTTGAGCTCCGGATGGTAGGCTGGCGACTAAGTGAGGAACATAGATGAGAGTTAAGACCATCTCGCAAACTGAGATGCCATGCGCCTGCGGTCTCCCATCAGGCGGATTTGAATAGAAAAACAATAGAAAAACTATCTCAAGCGCAACTTACCGTGATGAATTTTCACATAGCGAGAGAAAAATGCGGTGAAGAGAGCGAATATCGCCACCAGCATGGTCAGGAGAAAATACAGAACTGGGGCTTCCAGGTGCGTTTGCTCGGTCAAAGACTGTGACACTTTCACAGGCTTACCGTCCTCACCCAAAATCACTGGCGCGACCGGCACTGCTGGCGTAATCACTCGTGCTTGCATCACTTGTCCCGCCGCAACGGGAAAATCGAGCTTACTCGACTTCATTCCCTTTTTTTCGCAAGACTCGGAGGAAAATACTTTTTTCCCTTGTGCGTCCACGCAGACAACCGTATCCGCTTGGGCAATTGAACTACAAACAATAAAACTTAATAACAGAAAAATTTGACTAAAACTACGCATAGTATCCAAACCAATACAATAAAAAAGCGACATCGAGAACCAGAGAACAATATAGTGTCATAGAACCTAATCGAACCCGATAGAATTTAATAAAACTTACGCAAAGCCCCTGTCAGTGAGGATGTTAGCAGGCTAGCGCGTAAAGAGAAATGAAATCACATCAATTTAGCTCCAATTTAGCTTCAATTTCATAAAATAAATCTCCTGAAGAACAATGTCAAAGTAAGTTTTTCAAGCTAAAATCAGGGTTACTTACAATTTCGCGCCTAGAGGGTTCATGCAACTGCTAATTTACGACAAAACCAATAAAGGACGAGAAGAAATACGCACACGCCAATATCAGTTGCCTACACGTTTACGCTCACTACTTGTTCTGATTGATGGTAAAACCAGCGACTTGGACTTAGTAAAAAAAATCGCTGCTTTAGGTCTTACTATTCGGAGTTTGCAAGAATTAGCCGATCAAGGTTTTATCCAAGCAGTCACCGTTTATCCCGAAGATGCGCAAGGTGCAGATCCATCGTTAGAGGATGGGCAAACGATTTTTGAACCATTTAGCCCTGAAGAAACTTGGAACACGGCTCCGCAGCATATTGAGTTAGAACAAGAAATACATACCGACATCAAAAAACGCGAAACTCGCTTAGCGCTGATGAAAATATTCCTCATCGGAAGTATCAAACAAACTCTAGGACTCAAAGGTTTTTTTCTACAGCGCAAAGTGAATCGTGCACATAGCTTAATAGACATTCATAAGATGCGACGCGACTATGTTGCGGCGATTTTACAAGTCTGTGGAAAAGAACGCGCTCTGCAATTTCGAGATCAATTTGACCAACGTATGTATGTACGTTTTTCGCTGGATGATCCCGAATTTCTTGAAGACTAGTTGCTCACTAACTACTCAATACCCTGACTACTGAGATACTCTTCATAAGTACCATGGAAGTCGATAATCTTCCCGTCCTTAATTTCTAAAATACGGGTCGCTAAGGAAGAAACAAATTCGCGGTCATGCGAGACAAAAATCAAAGTGCCGGCGTATTTTTCCAAGGCGATATTTAAGGACTCAATCGATTCCATATCCATGTGATTGGTCGGTTCGTCCATCAACAAAACATTGTGCCGACCTAACATTAACTTGCCATAAGTCATACGGCCTTTTTCACCACCGGACAAGACTTTAACGGATTTCTTAACGTCGTCACCACTAAACAATAAGCGACCCAAGATAGAGCGCACGGATTGATCATCATCACCCTCTTGGGTGTACATTCCTATCCAGTCGGTGAGATTTTTGTCCGAAGCAAATTCTTCGGTAGGATCTTGCGGCATATAGCCTACGTTAGCGTTTTCTGCCCATTTAACAATACCGTAATCAGCACTTAAACGACATAAATCTTCGCCACCTATGCAGCGCAACAGCGTGGTTTTACCAGCGCCGTTGGCGCCGATAATCGCGATACGCTCGCCAGCTTCAACCATGATGTCAAAGTTATTGAACAGTGGTACGTCATAGGCTTTGCGCAAGCTAGAAACTTCCACCGCCAAACGATGAAGCTTTTTCTCGCCGTCAAAACGGATAAAAGGATTTTGGCGACTTGACGGTTTAACGTCTTCGATCTTAATTTTTTCGATTTGTTTGGCGCGCGAAGTTGCCTGACGTGCTTTGGATTTATTGGCAGAAAAGCGACGTACAAAATCTTGCAGCTCCAACACCTTGTCTTTGGCCTTGGCATTATTGGCTAATTGTTGCGCTCTCGCTTGCGATGAGGCGAACATGTACTCGTCGTAATTACCGGGGTAAACCTTCAAGGTCCCATAATCCATGTCTGCCATATGTGTACAAACTTGGTTTAAGAAGTGCCTATCATGCGAGATGATAATCATCGTAGAATTGCGCTGATTTAAGATATCTTCTAACCAGCGGATTGTATTGATGTCCAAGTTATTAGTCGGTTCATCGAGCAACAAAATATCTGGATTCGAAAATAGCGCTTGTGCGAGCAACACCCGCAATTTCCACCCCGGATCTACCGAACTCATCACACCTTGATGCTGGTCGGTAGGAATGCCTACACCTAGCAATAACTCGCCGGCTCTGGCTTCGGCGGTATAACCATCGTATTCCGCAAATCTGGCTTCTAAATCGGCCGCCTTCATGTAGTCGTCGTCAGTTGCCTCAGGATTGGCGTAAATTGCGTCACGCTCTGCCATCGCCGCCCACATCTCGGTGTGCCCCATCATCACGACATCCAAGACACGCATATCTTCAAAGGCAAATTGATCTTGGCGCAATTTACCCAAGCGCTCATTTTGATCTAACATGACCGTACCGGCGGATTGATCAAGATCACCACCTAGGATTTTCATGAAGGTGGATTTGCCGCAGCCATTTGCGCCGATTAAGCCATAACGATTGCCGTCGCCAAATTTAACAGAGATGTTTTCGAACAGTGGCTTAGGGCCAAACTGCATAGTGATGTTTGCGGTAGCGAGCACTTAAAAACCTTTTTGCGATAAATTGATTAACCTTAGATTATACCATTGACCGACAACACCCAAGTATTTCCGCGATACCCTTGCGCGAACTGCCCTATTACAGCGGCGATTTTATCCCAGCCCAAGTTCTGCGCATAGTACATAGGCCCGCCTCGAAATGCGGGAAAACCATAGCCTTTTACATACACCAAATCAATATCGGAAGCCCTTGATGCTATGCCTTCATGCAGAATTTTTGCTCCTTCATTGACCAATGCAAAGACGAGACGCTGGACGATTTCTTCATCTGCAATTACACGCTGCTCGACCTGCAATTCTTGTGCGTGCTGCTTGATCAGTTGTGCTACCGTCTCGGAGGGCAAGGCAGTTCTGTCTTGTTCATGGTAGTCATACCAACCCGCTTTGGTTTTTTGCCCAAAACGTCCCTGTTCACACAGTAAATCACCTAAGCGTGAATACACCACCGTTGGATCGATTTGGCGGCGGTGTTTACGGATCGCCCAGCTGACATCATTTCCAGCCAAATCACTCATACGAAACGGCCCCATAGCAAAGCCAAATGCTTCAATCGCTTTGTCCACTTGTTCCGGCGTACAGCCTTCCTCCAGTAAAAATGCCGCTTGCTTAGTGTATTGAGCTAACATGCGATTACCAATGAAGCCGTCGCAAACGCCCGATACAACAGCTACTTTTTTGATTTTTTTGGCTAAGGCAGAGCAAGTGGCTAATACTTCAACCGAAGTTGCCCCTCCCCTAACGATCTCTAATAATTCCATCACATGGGCAGGACTGAAGAAATGCAAGCCAATAACATCTTGCGGGCGCTTGGTAAAACTGGCGATTTGATTGAGATCTAAAGTGGAGGTATTACTGGCTAAAATCGCCCCCTGCTTCATGACTGTATCAAGTTGCTTGAAGACGTTTTCTTTCACTGACATCTCTTCAAACACGGCCTCAATGACCAAGTCAGCATTGGCAATTTCTTGGTAACGATTGGCAGCGCTGATCAGTGCACAGCGTTGCTCGAGTTGCTTAGAGCTTAGCTTGGACTGTTTTACGGTTTTTTCATAATTTTCGCGTATTTTAACCAACGCTTTTTCTAAGGCAGATGTTTGCAAGTCGAAAATTTGCACAGGGATGCCAGCGTTAGCAAAACTCATCGCGATGCCAACACCCATATTGCCCGCGCCTATAACGGCAACTGTCTGAATTTGACGCAAGCTAGTGTTTACTTCCACACCTGCGATTTTTCCAGCTGCACGCTCTGCCATAAAGACGTGACGTAGCGATTTGGATTCATCACCTTGGATCAGGCGCTGAAAAAGCGCACGTTCCATTTGCAAACCCAACTCAAAGGTTTGCAGTAGGCTTGCTTCAATCGCAGCTAAACAAGCCAATGGGGCGGGAAAGCCGCGCATTTTTTTTGCTAGCGACAAGCTCTTTTGACTAAAGAACTCGGGGTCTTGGGGTGGCGCCACCAGCTTTGCTGAAACACGGGGAATCGGGCGCTTGTCGGCCATTTGACGCGCATAAGTTTTGGCATATTCAAGCAGAGACTGGGGCTCGATACAGTCAAGCTCAAACAAAGTCCCATTGATAAATTGCTCAGCGAATTGGGTTTTGCCAGTGGTGATCATTTCCACTGCGAGCTCTACACCAATGAGACGCGGCAGGCGCTGTGTACCACCAGCACCCGGTAGCAATCCCAACTTTACTTCGGGCAAAGCAATCGCCGCTCCTTGAGCAGCAAGTCGATAATGACAGGCCAAAGCCAGCTCCAGCCCGCCGCCCATGCAAACGCCGATGATAGCCGCGACTATGGGTTTGTGACTGTTTTCTATTTGTGTAATGAGCTGCGACAGCGAAGGTTCTCGATACGCTAATTCGCTAGAGAATTCTTTAATATCCGCACCACCGGAGAAAATTTTTCCACTTCCGGTGAGTATGATCGCCTTGATTGCCGGATCATCGAGTGCCGCCTGTAGATACGCTGCGATAGCACTGCGCACTGCCCATCCTAGGCCGTTAACAGGCGGATAATCGATGGAGATGATAGCAATATCATCGTCGTTTTGTCGTACTGCACTCATATATCATCCCAAGTTAAACTTCTAAATAAGTTTGTCTTACTTGAAGGTTATTCTTCAATTCAGCACAATATCCCTCAAACACCACACGCCCCTGCCCCATGACCAGTACCCTATCGGCGACAGTGAGAGATAATTGCAGTTTTTGCTCTACTAACAACACGGCGACACCGCGCGCTTTCAATTGCTTTAAAAAAACAGCAATGGCAGCGACGGCTTGTGGCGCTAAGCCTTCAGTCGGCTCGTCGACTAAGAATAGTTCAGGGTTTCCCATTAAGCTTCTAGCCAAGCTCAACATCTGCTGTTCACCACCCGATAAAACGCCAGCTTTGGTATTGCGTCGGGCTAACAGATGAGGGAATAAGGTGTACATCTCTTCTAGCTGCCAGTTTGTGTCGAAGCTGCTATTGGTCTTTCTACCCAACTCTAAATTTTGCTCCACGCTGAGTCCTGCAAATACATCGCGACCCTCTGGAACATAAGCAATACCTTTGCGAGCGATCTCAAAACTCGCTAGTCCCAATATCGCTTCACCTTTAAATTGCACGCAGCCTTGCGCCCGCGCCTGCCCTACGATGGCCTTAAGTGTAGTTGAGCGCCCTGCTCCGTTGCGACCAAGTAGCGCCAGAATTTCCCCTTTTTCAAGGTGGAAATTCACGCCTTGCAATACATGACTCTTACCATAAAAAGCATGTAGATCTTGCACCGATAGTAGAACCGCCTCGCTCATATTGTGTTCACCGAGTGTTGTTTGCTTCTACCACGGGATCCAAATAGATCTCGCGCACTAAGGCATTTTGACG
>JAIELM010000557.1 GCA_019752975.1 Undibacterium sp.
CGTAGAAAAAATCATTGACGACGTACAATACACCGGTGGAGTCTTAGCTAGTGCGGAACAGTCGCCACACCGTCTGCTGTACACCACCCCGGAATTAAAAACCGCACTACACATGTCCGGCACACCGGTTGTTACCCTACGCATGGCGGCTAACAAACCAGCCGCCAATTTATCCGTATGGCTGGTGAGCTTGCCATTTGATGGCAAGGTGGTCGGCTCCGCTGGACAGCTCGGCGTCATCTCGCGCGGTTGGGCTGACCCACAAAACCACAAGTCACTCAACAAAGGCGGCAACTACAACTCAAAAGAAGCAGGAACACCCTTAGTACCCGGTCAATTTGTCGATCTGAAATTTGATTTACAACCTGGTGATCGCGTTATCCCAGCGGGAAAACGCCTCGCCTTGATGATTATGTCGAGTGACCGTGAATTTACCTTATGGCCCAAAGCAGGTACAGAACTCAGTATCGAAACCGACGCCAGCTCAATTGGTTTTCCTGTAGTCGGTGGTATGTCGGCGATCAAGGCTGCTTTTGGAATCAAATAATCTAAACAAAATCCACAAGACTATGTGAACACAAAAACCGCTCACCTTAATGACCAGCGGTTTTTGTCCCAAAAGGTCATATGTGCTTTCTTGTAAAATGACCGAAAATGCGCCGTTAACATTCAAATAGCACCAAAGGGCGCCTTATGGAAAATCTGGGTTAATTGGTGACGTTGCCAAACCGCAACCAAGATACAACTCTTTTCTGCTTCTTTTCCGTCTAGAAAAAACTTAGCGGAGATTTTCCTTTATGATTTGAGATGACAGTCCGAACTGTTCATTGATGTTCATTGATGTTCAAGAAAATACTTCTAAAATGCCGCAGTATGTCCATTAAAGCATCAATCGCACTTAGGCAAAATTAGGCTAGCTAGGAGTGGGGAATAAGGCAGTGCTTTAGTACAAGGAAGCGAATGCAACAACGGCAGCGTCTGTTTTGCGTAAGCACTAATCAAAAATTGGAGCTAGCATGTGTTACAACCGCCTTACCCTCAATTTGCTGGTCGCCATGACATTTGCTAGCACTACTAGCTATGCCATTGAACGAAGTGATGCGCAGGAAGCGATCGCGTTAATTCAAAAAGCACAGGCCTATCTTAAAATTAATGGAGTTCAGAAAGCTGTCATAGAATTTAACCGCTTAGACAGCCCTTTCAATTCAAAAAGTGAAATCAATCCTAAGGGCGATCTTTACCTATTCACACTCGATTCAAAGGGATATCAATCGGTACATGGCAAGAACCCCAAAATACGTGGCAAAGTCATGTTGGAGATGCGCGACGTCAATGGCATTTATTTAATTGCCGATATGGTGAAAATTTGCTTTGCTAGTAAAGAAGCTAGGGGCTGGACCAAGTATAGCTGGCCCAATCCCATCACGAAGACCGTTGAAGCCAAAAAGGCTTATGTGGAAAAAGTCCCTGAACTAGATTTATGTATAGGAACCGGAATCTACAAGTAAATTCATTGGAAATGACCATTAATGATTGCTGCTAACACGCAACTACGTACAATAAGTGTCGTCTTCTATTTTTTTGTCTGTGCGACAGTCGCAGGAATCGTTGCTCAATCGTGGTGGGCGATTAAGCAAGATCGTGAAGTCACGCTAGCCTCTGAATATGAACATGGTCTCATTGTGGTGCGTTTGTTAGAAGAACACGCAACACAAACTGTTCTTGAAGCGGAGCGCAATTTCGATAACGTGGTCAGTACCATTTTTGCGGCAGAAAAAGAAGCACCACTTTCCGATACTGTCATTCGTAACATACTCACCAAGGCGCAACCATTCAATCGGGTGATGAAGGCCTTGCAGTTTGTCAATCCCAAAGGTGAAGCATGGGTAAGCTCTATCGATTACCCAGCCTATCAAACCGATGCAGACGACCGTACCTACATCGCCTATTTGCTCAAACATACGAACGAGACCACGGCAATTATTGGCAGACCATTTCAACGTTTTTATGATGGTGAACTAGTCGTTCCCATCGCCCGCAATGTCATATCCGAGTCGGGAATATATCTCGGTATCATCAGCACCGATATCAGCATTTCTTATTTTAGTTCTGTATACGAACGGGTTGCAAAAGATAGCAAAGCCATGGTTGCGCTATTCACCAATGATGGTGCAATTATCGTCCGCTTCCCCTTCAATCCAGATCAAGTCGGTCAAGATCTATCAAAGTCGTCAATTGCCCAAAGCTTGAAGACAAAACCGGTCGAAGGTATGTTTGAAGACGCACATTTTTTGGACGAGTCACATTCCATCGTTCGACTCTATACCTACCGCAAGATCAAGACCTACCCGATTACCGCGATCTTTTCTCGTGAAACGCAAGCCGTACTTCTGCCATGGCAAGCGCGAACACAAACAAGGATTGCCTTTGCCGCAATCATCACGCTACTGACTTGTTCTTTGTCATTCTTTTTGTGGAGACAGTTTCTCCGTTTGCATCAATCAGAAAAGTCACTTTTAGTCTCCCAAGAACATGTAAAGCGTAGCGAAAGCAAATTTACTAATCTGTTCGAATACTCGCCTGTTCCGCTTGCCTTATTACGTGCTGATGATTATCAAATTTTAGAAATCAACAGCAGCCTATTGAAGCTCTGGGGCTATTCAAAAGATCAAGTAAAAGACCGTACGCTAGCTGAACTCAATGTGTGGCAACACAAAAAAGATGCGGATACACACAATGCCATTTTGGAGGAAGATGGTTCCGTAAATCAATTTGAAGTCACCATGTTGGATCAATATGGCGACGGCATCACCTGTCAGATTTCATCACGGCGGATAGAAACAGACGGCGACAAACTGCTTATTTTTTCGCCCATTGACATCTCGCGCCTACGTGAGATCGAATCGCAAATACGCAATCTCAACGTACAACTCGAAGTCAAAGTGAGTGAACGCACACTCAGTTTAGCCAATGCAAATACGGAACTTGAGGAGGCGCTCACAACCATGAAACGGATGCAGGACGAAATGTTGCGGACAGAAAAAATGGCTGCCTTGGGATTCCTTGTCGCAGGAATTTCTCACGAGCTGAATACCCCTATCGGCAATAGTCTCATGGTCGCCAGCACGCTACACTTTAACACCGAGGCACTGTTCAATGAGATGGAAAGCGGCCAGCCACGTAAGACGAAAATGCTTAATCTGATTGCAGAATCACGCAAAGGCGCCGATATCCTCATGCGTAATTTGGAGCGAGCAGCACAACTGATCACTAGCTTCAAGCAGGTCGCTGTCGACCAAACCAGTGATAAGTATAGAAGTTTCGATTTGAAAAAAACACTGGAAGACGTTTTATCCACGCTCGAACCGATGTATCGTCGCACTTCCCATCAGTTGTTTACCGATCTTGCTGAGGACATTAGCATGGATAGTTATCCAGGCGCCCTTGGGCAAATTCTCACTAACTTCATTACCAATGCCATCACCCACGGATTTGAACTAAGAGAAAATGGCGCTATGTATTTAACCACAAAGCGCGCTGATAATGATCAAGTCAAAATCATTTTTTCGGATGATGGGATGGGCATACCAGTCGATCACATCAGCCGTGTGTTCGACCCCTTTTTCACCACAAAACTTGGCAAGGGTGGCTCTGGTCTTGGATTGAATATCGTCTACAATTTAGTCACAGAGCTCCTAGGCGGTACCATTTCTATAGACAGTAAAGTGGGAGTCGGAACACGAATAACTCTATTTATTCCGCTCCACGCACCAGTTAGAGATTGATCATACTTACTACAATCGATGTCTGAATTATCCCCATCTCTACCAGCGATCAAAGTGATCCGCCTTTGTCCGCTGCAAACTAATCCGAGATTTCCCATTAGGCGCACCTGAGGTGCTAGGTTTGCGCTGACGGCGAATTTTCGGCCATTTTTGTTGCTCGTCGTTGCCAATAGCTCGCTATTGGCTCCTCATTAGCAGCAAAACTGTCTCGAAAAATGCATTCATCATCAAAAATCCTTATGAAAAATCTGGGCTAATTGCTTCCAACATCGAGCTCGCCAACTTCAATATACAGTTGGCGAAGCTCTTCCGTCTTATCGGCAAAAATCTTAATCGCGTTTTTCAAAAGCCCTGGATCATTTAAGTCGATGCCAACCGAAGCCAAGAGCACCTTAGTCGGCGCATCAAAACCACGTCGCAATAAAGCTTGATAGCGTTTCGCAAACTCAGGTTCACTCTTGATTTTCGAAAATAAAGTAAATGAGGTAAGTCCAGAGTAGAGATAATTTGTGTAGTACAAAGGATCGTCGAAAACATGGGTCTTATCCATCCAAGCTTGCGCATTACCGACCTCGCTCATCGGCCAAATTTCATAGGGAGTAATCGCATTTTGGTATAACTGTACGACATCCTTGGACTGTAGCATCGTGTTTCCTAACTTTGCTTCGTACAATGACTTTTCAAAGGCGGTTTCTTGTGCGCTACCAAATACTTCCAATGCGATCTTTTCGAGAAAGGATTCTAGTGCTGCGATTTTTTGCCTTGGGTTGTTGGCGTGCTCAGCAACATAATTCATCAGTAAAAGATCGCTCAAGATCCCATGCGCTTCGAACATATACGCTGGGCCATTACGCTGGTAGGTTGCGAGACCGCTTTCGTTCATGATCTCTCTGTGAATCGCATGCCCTCCTTCGTGAGCAAGCGTCGCCACTCGTTTTAGGCTACCGTCAAAACCTCCCATATACACCGCTAACGGTGCGTCATAGACGGCGATCACCGTACCAGGCGCTTCGGAGCGATGGCTTCCGCCACTCAAACCTAGGCGACCATTTGCTGGATCGAGTAAGCGCTGCATACGTTGCTGAAAATCCGTGCCTAAGGGTTCTAACGCGCCTAAAATCAAGGGCCTTGCTTGGTCTAAGGACAAAGGCGGTGACGCTGTGCTACTTAATCTAACATCGCTAGCTCTGATCTCTTGCATTCCCAATTTTTTTTGAGCATGACTCTTTAATAGCTGCTGATAGCGGCGATACGCAGGTGCTTCAGCCGCAAAGCTAGCAAGTGTTTTCCCAAGTTCATTTGAAGTGGTCCCGAGCTCAGCATATTTTTGCTCAGCTGCATTCGGATATCCACGCTCTACCGCATCACGATTGAGGATATCAATTTGACTTCCAAGTAAGCTCGCAATCGCGGGGGCAGCCGCATCATAAGCAGTGGCAATTGTTGCCATGCGTGCTCGGTGTGCAGCCAACATTGAAGCACCGGTTAAAGCATTATTTGAGGGCTCTGACTTGACAAGTTCTCCGGTGGGCTTGATGCCAGTGAGATTTGAATTTACTGCGTTCAATTGCTCTATACGCGCAGCATAAGTTCTTGCCACACTTTGTTGAAACGCCCTCGTTACTTTGCCACTATAGCGTTCGGTTTCAGCAGTTAAAGGGTGGAGACCTTGATCTTTGGCTTCGCCCAATACTTCCGCTGCTAAGGCTGCAAAACGTCCTAACGAGGCAGCCCCTTTTTGCGAAACGGATTGTAGGCGACTATCAACCGCCGCTCTAAGCATAGTGATATCACTACGAACCATACTGTTCGCTGCAGACATCTGCTTATCATCAACATTATTGAGTGTCTGTAAGCGCGTGTATGCAGCATGCCTTTGCAAGGCAACGATCATGCTTTCAACCCGCTCTAATTCCGCCAACAGCTTGGGTTCAGTCGCATTTTTGCATGCTGCCACCAAATCAGAAACTTGCGCATGCAATTGTTGCCGGCGTGCGCTTTCGGTGGCGGCGTCAGGAAAATAAAGCGTCTCTGAAATACTGGCGAGCTGTGCGCCAGCCAGTGTATGGGTTCCCATCAAAATGGCAAATGGTAGTAGGTAGTTACGTGGAGAAAATGACCTGAGTAATATTCGCTTGAATAAAGCAGAGCTGGCGGCGGTTTTGTGATGAAGTGGCATGAGTAGTGATTGTGAGGATGAACGATGGG
>JAIELM010000278.1 GCA_019752975.1 Undibacterium sp.
ACCTTGCAGACGATATTCGACCGGGTCTTCGACGGTGATAATTTTATTTAAACCATCGTTACCGATATCGAGAGCCGTGTAGAGCGTGGTCGTTTTACCGGAACCAGTCGGCCCGACTAAGAGAATATTACTCTTAGCCAATTCAACATCATCCTTTTTACCTAAGTGCTTAAGGCGCTTGTAATGGTTGTATACCGCCACGGCTAAAATGCGCTTGGCATTTTCTTGGCCAATTACATATTGATCAAGCAATTCTGTAATTTCAACTGGAGTGGGCAAATCACTCTTTGCCGAGTTAATCGGCTCCAGCGGATTGATCTCATCGCGAATAATATCGTTGCATAGGTCTATACATTCGTCGCAAATAAACACCGACGGACCAGCAATCAATTTTTTTACTTCATGCTGGCTTTTACCGCAAAAAGAGCAGTAAAGGAGTTTCTCACCAGTGGTATTTTTTTTATCTGACATAGCGCTCTACATAATTTCAAAGAGTGGTCGATGACCATCATCTTACTTCAAAAAATCAAAAAACATCGCCATTAATTCTTCCGCGAAAGCAATTTAGCGGTCTTTACGCGACATCTTCTGCAAACACAAAAACGCCCGCAACGTTCTGATGCGGGCGTTTTTTCAAATCTCAACGCGATTTTGCTTCTATCATCTAGCTGCGGTTGGTCAAAACTTTATCAATCAAACCATACTCAGCAGCAGCATCGGCAGACATGAAGTTATCTCTATCGGTATCCTTAGCAATTTGCTCAATGCTCTGGCCAGTTTTTTCAGCCAAAATACCATTCAAACGCTCACGCAAATACAAGATCTCACGTGCTTGAATTTCAATATCAGAAGCCTGCCCTTGCGCCCCACCCAAAGGTTGATGAATCATGATCCGCGAATTTGGCAAAGAAAACCGTTTTTCCTTAGCACCCGCAGCCAACAAGAAAGCACCCATAGACGCAGCCAAACCAGTACATAAAGTCGACACATCTGGCTTAATAAATTGCATCGTATCGTAAATAGCCATACCAGCTGAGACCGAACCACCTGGAGAATTAATGTAGAACGAAATATCCTTATCTGGATTTTCGCTTTCCAAAAACAAGAGCTGAGCCACGATCAAATTAGCCGATTGGTCATTCACCGGACCAACTAAAAAAATCACACGTTCTTTAAGCAAGCGAGAGTAGATGTCGTAAGAACGCTCACCACGCCCACTCTGCTCCACCACCATGGGAATCATGCCTAGCATTTGTGTGTCTAGTGCCGAAACACCGTTCACATCGAATTTCGCACCAGAGTTATGGATGATACCAGTCATAGTTTTCCCTATCGAAATTTGCACTAACTTGCGTAAGTCCTACAGTAGATTACTGCGCAGCCTGATTACCCATCAACTCATCAAAAGGCAAGACAGAATCGGTCACTTTGGCTAATCCTAAGACATAGTTAACGACGTTTTCTTCTAAAACAAGGGCTTCGACTTCAGCTAGACGATTTCTATCGCTATAGTAGTACTTCACTACTTGCTGCGGATCTTCATAGCTTTGCGCAAAATCTTCTACTTGTGCTTTGATCTGTTCCGATTTAGCTTGCAATTGATTCGCTTTAACCAACTCAGCGAGGATCAAGCCCAAGCGCACACGACGTTCAGCTTGTGCAGCAAACAATTCGGTTGGAAAAGGCACGTCCTTAACGCTCATACCACGCTGCGCCATATCTTGACGAGTCATCTCAGCCAAGCGTTCTGCGTCCTGCGTAATCAAAGCATTTGGCGCATCAAACTCTACCGCTTTCACCAAGGCGTCCATTACGCTATCTTTGGTTTTGGATTTAACCCGACCTTTAACTTCACGCTCAAGATTATCTTTGATGTCCTTACGCATTTTTTCCAAGTCGCCGTCTTCCACTCCCAGCATCTTAGCAAATTCAGCGTCAACTTCTGGCAAATGAGCCCACTCTAACTTAGTTAAAGTCACTGTAAATTCCGCAGTTTTTCCAGCTACATCTTTGCTATGGTAATCTTCTGGGAAGGCTAAAGGAAACACCTTAGATTCACCGACTTTTAAGCCCAAGGTAGCGGCTTCAAACTCAGGTAACATACGACCTTCACCCAATACGAAATTAAATCCGTCAGCTTTACCACCAGCGAATTCTTCGCCATCTATGGTACCGACGAAATCCATAGTCACGCGATCATTGTTCTGTGCCGTTTGATCAGCACCACCATCACCGTGCTCGCCTGCTTCGCCCTTAACGTGATAATGCACACGCTGCTTGCGCAAGATATCGATAGTTTTATCGATTTCCGCCTCAGTGACATCAGTTTTAACTTGGGTAACTTCTACACCAGACAAATCACCAATCGACACTTCTGGATAAACTTCAAAAGTCGCGTCAAAAGTAAGGTAATTATCAGAATAACTCTTCTTAGGCTCGATACGCGGATAGCCTGCGACGCGCAAATTATTTTCTTGCACTGCATCGCTAAACGCCGCACTAATTTTTTCGTTCAGAACATCGTTCTCAACTTGATAGCCATATTGCTGCGCCACCATTTTCATCGGCACTTTACCAGGACGAAAACCCGGTGCTTTGGCTGTACGCGCGCGTACTTTCAAACGCTTTTCAATTTCCGGTGTCATATCAGACATAGGAAAAGTGATGGTAATACGGCGTTCTAATTTTTCTAGAGTTTCGACTGCAGTTGCCATGGAAATCGTCCAAATGAATTGAATCAACGATGAAACAAAATTGATTATAAAAGAATGGTGCGAGGAGGGGGACTCGAACCCCCACACCATTGCTGGCGTCAGGACCTAAACCTGGTGCGTCTACCAATTTCGCCATCCTCGCGTAAATGAGAACACCTACCGGCGGTAGCTCCGGCACAAAAGCAAAGGGCGACCAATAATTGACTGTCGCCCAAAACATTCGCTGTGGCATTTCACTTAGCCGACCATTCTACTAGATTTTTGCCAAATGTGTCTTACATTTTTTAGTTTGAACAAGAAAAAATGCGACTTTTTGGCAATTTAATCTCTCAAAATCCGAAACTCCTATTCACCGACCACAGAGGCTCAGAGATAAAACGGAGAAAAATCGAAAGTATCTGATGTTTTCTCCAGCTCACCTCTGAGGCCACTGCTACGCGAATCCAGTTAAGGCCTACCGCTTCACTCTAAACCAAGCCGCATATAAAGCTGGTAAGAACAGTAGCGTTAAAGCGGTAGCGATAATCAAACCACCCATGATCGCCACAGCCATCGGCCCCCAAAATACCGAGCGCGAAAGCGGGATCATTGCCAATACCGCTGCCGCTGCCGTCAAGATAATTGGACGGAACCTGCGCACCGCGGCTTCTACTATCGCTTCCCAAGTCGGCACGCCAGCCGCTCTATCTTGTTCGATTTGATCAATCAAAATGACAGAATTACGAATGATCATGCCGAACAAGGCGATCACACCCAGTTGCGCTACAAAACCAAATGGTCTTTGCAAGATCAACAAAGCCATCGCCGCACCCGCCACGCCTAATGGACCAGTCAAAAATACCAAGACAGCGCGTGAGAAGCTATGTAATTGCAGCATCAAGAGTGTGAAGATGATAAAGATGACCAATGGCACATTGGCAGCGATCGATTCCTGCGCCTTACCACTATCGGCTGCCGCACCCGCCAACTCAATCTTATATCCTGGCAACAAAGTCGCACGAATGCTTTCCAACTTAGGATTGATTTGCGAAGACACCGTCGGCCCTTGTATGCCATCGACCACATCACATTGCACAGTCACTGCCCATTCGCGTCCTTCACGCCAAACTACCCCTGGCTCCCACGCCATAGAGATGGAAGCTACTTGCGACAGCGGTACCGATTTACCGCTGGTAGTCGGCACATTACCATTGCTGAGAGCTTCTACAGTGGAGCGCTCATCGATCGGTTGACGCACTACGATGTCGATCAATTTATTTGACTCTCTAAACTGACCTACGCTCGTCCCTGTCAAAATCGTATTCGCAGCACGCATAACGTTTTGTGAGGTGACACCCAAAGCACGTAACTTGTCTTGATCCATGTCGATACGTACCACTTTGACTGCTTCATTCCAATTGTCGTTCACTCCCAAGGCATTTGGATTGGCACGCATGACCTGCTTTACTCGATCAGCAATCTCACGGACTTTTTCCACCTCTAATCCGGTAACACGGAACTGTACGGGATAAGGTACAGGTGGTCCATTAGGTAGTAATTTGACCCGCCCTCTCACCTCAGGAAAATCTTCCTTAAACACTTGGTTAATTTTCAGTCGCAAAGCTTCGCGTGCTTTTAAATCTTTGGGCAAAACCACGATTTGCGAGACATTCGTTTGCGGAAAAATCTGATCCAACGGTAGATAAAAGCGTGGGCTACCAGTACCTACGTAGCTCGTGACACTTTCTACACCTTGCTGTTTTTGGATAAAGGTTTCGAATTTTTTCGCTTGCGCTTCGGTAGCAGCAAAGGAGGAACCTTCCGGCAACCAGAGCTCGACCATAAGTTCAGGACGACTAGAATCAGGGAAGAACTGCTGTTCGATAAATTTAAAGCCAAACACGCCCAAACCAAACACTGCTAAAGAAATCACGATGGTCGATTTGCGCCAAGTGACACACCAATTGACGAGCTTTCTAAAACGAGTATAAAAGGGGCTATCGAATAACTCATGATGTCCATCTGCACCAGAATGCGGCTTCACCTTCAACAAGAGATAACCCAAATAAGGGGTAAACAGTACCGCCGCCAACCATGAAATCAACAAAGCCAAGGCGTTGACGGAGAACATAGAAAAAGTATATTCGCCCGCAGCCGACTCCGCCAAACCAATAGGCAAAAATCCTGCCGCCGTAATCAAAGTACCAGTTAACATCGGCATCGCGGTCGATGAATAAGCGAAGGTCGCCGCATCGAACCGAGAGAAGCCCTCTTCCATTTTGCGCACCATCATTTCCACAGCAATGATGGCATCATCCACTAGAAGACCCAAGGCGATAATCAAAGCACCGAGTGAGATTTTGTGCAAATCAATATGAAATATCCGCATGAACAAAAAGGTCACTGCCAGCACCAAAGGAATGGTCAAGCCAACCACCAGTCCGGGCCACACATCCAAACGAAACGGCTTGGTATGCAAACCCAAAGCCAAAAAGCTGACCGCCAAAACGATCACAACCGCCTCTATCAAAGTATTGACAAATTCACCGACCGATTTCGTCACTGCCTTGGGCTGATCGGCAACCCGCTCCAAGTTCACGCCGACCGGTAATTTGGTCTTAATTTCACTGGTGAGTTTATCGAGATGTTTACCTAGGTCAATGATGTCGCCACCCTTCTCCATAGAGATACCTAGACCAATGACCTCTTTGCCGTTAAAGCGCATTTTGTCGCCCGGTGGATTTTTATACTCACGCTTAACCGTAGCAAAATCGCCTAAACGAAAACTGGTACCGTTGGCACGCAACTCTAAATTTTCTAGATCTTTGACTGTCTTCAGTGCGCCCGAAATTCTTACCTGTAAATTGCTACTCGTAGTAGTCAATACCCCGCTCGCTTCTACCGTGTTTTGGCTTCCCAATTGCGCAACGATGGTTTCAAAGGGCACGCCTAATTGCGAGAATTTTTTCTGCGAAAATTCAATATTGATTTTTTCTTCTTGTACGCCAAAAAACTCTACTTTAGCTACTTTAGGGATACGCAAAAATTGTTGTCGCACAAAATCAGCATACTCGCGTACTTCTTCATAGTTAAAGCCATCGCCAGACAGCGCAAAGATTGAACCATAAGTATCACCAAATTCATCGTTGAAGAAGGGACCGACCACGCCAGGTGGCAAATTACCTCTGATATCACCAATTTTTTTTCGGATTTGATACCAGGTTTGTGCAGTCTCTTTGGGTGGCGTGGATTCACGTAAGTGCACAATGATGAGTGTTTCACCTGGCTTAGAATA
>JAIELM010000484.1 GCA_019752975.1 Undibacterium sp.
TATAGCGATAGCGCGGTCAAGCAACTGGATGAGTTTGCAGATCAATTGATGGGAATAAAGAATTAGTAGAAGTGTTAAACTCTTAAATTCATAGGACTTACGCAAAACAGACGCTGGCATTGTTGCTATCGCCGCTTGCTAAACTAAGGTACGAAAGTACTGTCTTCGGCTCTGCCTCTAGCCAGCGCAATTTTGCGTAAGTCCTAATTCAATCTTTCACACCCATGAATTATGAACCAATACACTCCTAAGGGTTTTACCACCACCATCCTGCACAACGACAGGCAACAAACGATAGAACACGGTTCGCCGCATAAGCCTATTCACACTTCGGTCACCTTTGGCTATCAAGATGCGCGTGACTTGGCCGAGGTATTTCAAGGTAAGAAGTCAGGTTATCGCTACGGACGTCAAGGCAATCCTACTGTCTCCGCTTTAGAAGATAAATTAACTAAGATGGAGGCGGGCTACGCCAGTATTTGCTTTGCTACCGGCATGGCGGCGATAGGGGCTTTGTTTCAAGCGCTTTTGCGCGAGGGCGATCATGTTGTGTCGTCTTCCTTTTTGTTCGGCAATACCAATAGTCTATGGCAAACAGTCTCTAGCCAAGGTGTCGCATTGGCGCTAGTTGATGCCACTGATGTGCGCAATGTAGAGAATGCTTTAACTGAACATACGCGCATGGTGTTTGTCGAAACCATTGCCAATCCTCGCACGCAAATTGCCGACCTCAAGCGTATCGGCGATTTGTGCCGTGAACGTGGCATTGTCTACGTGGTGGACAACACCATGACTTCGCCTTACTTGTTCCAACCTAAGGAGGTTGGTGCAAGCTTGGTCGTCAATTCGTTGACCAAAGCGATAGCGGGTCACGGCAATGTTTTGGGTGGGGCGATTACCGATACAGGGCTTTTTGACTGGAGCAGCTATCCTCATATCGCGGCTAATTTTCGTAAACTCGCACCGATACAGCAGGGTATGGCGCAAATCCGGGCTAAAGGCTTGCGTGATTTCGGCGCTTCCTTAGCTCCCGAGGCGGCACATCAAATTGCCGTTGGTGCCGAAACCTTGGCTTTGCGCTTAGAACGTGAATGCAGCAATGCTTTTGCGGTGGCCAAGATGCTTGATGCTGATCCGAGAGTGGCCGTGGTACATTACCCAGGATTGGCGAGTCATCCACAACATCAACTGGCGACGCAATTGTTTCGTAGTTATGGGGCACTCTTTAGTTTTGAATTAAAGCCGGAAATCGACTGTTTTGACTATCTTAATCGCTTGAAGTTGGCGATTAACGCCACACATTTAGGAGATACCCGCACCTTAGTTATCCCTGTGGCACATACCATTTTCTTCGAAATGGGAGCAGAGCGACGTGCGGAAATGGGGATTGCTGATTCCTTAATACGAGTCTCAATCGGGATTGAGGATGAGCTAGATTTGCTCGATGATTTTGGGCAGGCATTCGGATAAGGTCAGAGTCAGAGTCAGAGTAAGTTCGTCGCTGTTAATCCCGAGTGCCGCCATTGGGAATAGCTGACTTTTGTTCAGTGACGAACGCCATTGGATTTCCGCTAAAACCTGTGGAGAAAATGGCATTCAACCACGCTCGTATTTTCTAGGGAACTTCATGTTTTCACTTACATTCAGAATGACACAACGCGATTGGCGTGCAGGTGAATTACGTGCCTTGCTTATTGCTTTAATGATCGCAGTTGGTTCATTGTCTTCCGTCGGCTTTTTTGTCGATCGATTGCGCACCGGTTTGGATAGAGATGCGAATCAAGTTTTGGCGGCCGATTTATTGCTTACGTCGCCGCAAGACATCACGCCAGCGTGGAAAAGCGAAGCACATAAGCGTGGCTTGACGACCGCTGAGACCGTGGTGTTTCCTAGTATGGCTTTGGCGGGTGAGGGTGATAGGACGACTGCAAAATTAGTGAGTCTAAAAGCGGTCACCAATAATTATCCCTTGCGTGGTCAACTCAAACTGCTAGCTGACAATCAACAACAGTTTCCGACTAAAGAGACGCCGGCGACTGGCACGGTTTGGTTGGATCCTGCTCTTTTCGATGCGCTCAAAATTAAACAGGGTGAACGCATTAGCATAGGCGAACGTCAATTCACAGTCGCTCATCGTATCGGCAATGAACCTGATCGCGGCACAGGTTTTATGAGCTTCGCACCGCGTGCCATGATTAGCTTGGATGATTTGGCCGCGACTGGATTGATACAGGAAGGGTCGCGGATTACTTATCGCCTACTGTTCGCTGGCGAAAAAAAGGCCATCGCGGATTTTAAGACTTATTTAGAACAAGAAATCAAAACCAATCGGGTCAAGGGGCAGCGCTTAGAGTCGATAGAGAATGCTAACCAACAATTGAGAACCACCTTAGATCGCGCCGAGCAATTTTTGTCTATGGTTAGTATGCTCTCTGCAATGTTAGCAGCAGTGGCGGTGGCGATGGCGGCACGACGTTTTATGCTGCGCCATATTGATGCCTGCGCGATGTTGCGCTGCTTGGGTTTGACACAGAATCAAGTCACTTCCATGTATCTAATGGAATTTCTTTTGCTCGGTGTTGTTGGTAGTGCCCTAGGTGTCATTTTGGGTTTTGCTGCGCATTATGTATTGCTAGAATGGTTGGGGAAATTAGTCGTCAGCGACTTGCCAGATGCAAGTTTTTTACCTGCTTTGCAAGGTCTGGGGATTGGTGTTTTGCTGCTAATAGGATTTGCTCTGCCGCCGATTTTGCAGCTCCGTAATGTGCCGCATAATCGAGTAATACGGCGCGAACAAGAAGCACCGCAGGCGACAACGCTCATTACCTATGCACTGGGTTTGTCGATGTTTGTGGCACTGTTGTTGTGGCAGATCGGTGATGTTAAAGTCGGTTTAATGGTGGCTGCGGGTTTCTTAATTGGAATGGCAGGTTTTGCCGTGATCGCTTGGTTGGTATTGGCGCTGTTGAAGAAGATGAGAACCAGTTTTCATTCGGCTTCTTGGCGCTTTGCAATCACCGCCTTGCAACGCCGTCGTGGTGCTAGTGTGATGCAGATCGTTTCTCTGGCCTTGGGTTTGATGGCCTTGCTTTTACTCACTGTGGTACGTGGAGATTTGATTGCGGCGTGGAAGCAATCCACACCCGCCGACGCACCAAATCAATTCGTGATTAATATTCAACCGGATCAAAAACAAGAAATCCAAACCCGCCTGGCCGGCTTTGCTCGACCACAAATTTACCCCATGATACGCGGGCGTTTAATCCAAATTAATGAACGTGCCTTGACTGCTAAGAGCTATCAGGATGAAACCGCTACCGCGATGGTGGAGCGTGAGTTTAACCTCTCCACCATGAGTGATTTACCAGACACTAATCGTATTATCGCTGGTAAATGGTATACCGATGCCGAGGCTGTCGGTGCGACCGAAGCCGAGGCATCAGTCGAGGAAGGGATAGCCAAAACCCTCAAACTAAAATTAAATGATCAATTAATTTTCGATGTCGCAGGGCAGCAAGTTAAAGCAAAAATCACTAGCTTGCGTAAGCTCGATTGGGGCTCAATGCGGGTGAATTTTTTTGTATTAATCAATCCTAAAGCGATGCAAAACATGCCCGCGACTTATATCACCGCGTTTCGCTTGCCAGAAAGTGACAAGCAATTTGTTGCACAACTGTCGCAAGACTTCCCTAATTTGACGGTGATGGACGTGGGAGCAATCGTCAAGCAGTTGCAAGACGTTTTAGATCAAGTAATCACTGCGGTTGAGTTTTTATTTTTGTTCACGCTAAGCTCTGGGGTTCTGGTATTGTACGCGGCCTTGGCTGGCTCACAAGACCTGCGTATGCGTGAAGCGGCTTTGCTACGTGCCTTGGGTGCGACTCGTCAACAATTATCACGTGCTCAATGGGTAGAGTTTTGTTTGATCGGTAGCGTGGCTGGTATTTTGGCCGCCAGTGGGGCGGCAATAATCGGTTGGGCTTTGGCGACCTATGCCTTTAAATTCGCCTGGCACTTCTCGCCTCTGGTTTGGGGTACTGGTGTGATCGTCGGTGTCTTGTGTGCTTTAATTGGTGGCTATTTAGGATTGCGAAATGTACTGAATCAACCGCCTTTACTGAGTTTGCGTGAGAGTTAATATGAATTTAGTTGGGAAGTGAGCATGGCAACTGTAGAAGAGAAATCTAACTTATATGAATTAATTGGTGGTGCCGATAAGCTCAGAGAAATGGTGGATCGGTTTTATGATTTGATGGAGCTGGAACCGGAATTTGCGGGTATACATGCTTTGCATCCTCAACCTAACTCCAGCTCGCGCGACAAGTTATTTTGGTTTTTATCAGGTTGGATGGGTGGGCCGGATCTCTATATCGAACAATTCGGACATCCGCGTTTGCGCGCACGCCACCTTCCTTACGCGATTGGTGTGAGCGAGCGCGATCAATGGTTGCGCTGCATGGCTTGGGCTATGCAGGATGTCGGCTTGAAAGAAGACTTGCAAGCGCATTTGATGAATTCGTTTTATCAAACTGCCGATTGGATGCGCAACAAGCATGAGTGATAAAAATAGGGATTTGGGATGAACTTAGTGGAACTTCTTCTTGTGCTCGGTGTGGGTATCGTCATTGTTTTGCAACTACTGATTTTGTTGCGCAAACAGAGTGGTAATGATGATGCACTATTGCAAAATTTATTCGCCCAACAGCAGCAAGCTCAAGAACGTAGTGAACGCTCCTTGCGTGAACAGGTGCAATCCACCGCGCAAGCGACTCGACAAGAACTGGGTGGGAATTTCTCGCAATTTCAACAAAATGTGGCGGCCCAGTTAACCAGTGTATCGACGCTGCAAAACATGCAGCTTGAGAGTTTTTCACAGCAGTTAGTGAAACTCAACGAAAGCAATGCGCAACAGTTAGAGCAAATACGCGTAACCCTCACTACGCAAGCCGGACAGGCCAGAGAAGAGCAGGGCGCGAGCTTAAAACGCTTTGCAGATACTTTGCAGCAAACGCTAGCGAGTTTGTCGGAATCGAATGCCTTACGTATGAACGAAATTCGTCAAACTTTGGAGCAAAAAATTGGGCAGTTACAAGCCGATAACGCCAGCAAATTAGAAGAAATGCGTAAAACCGTGGATGAAAAACTGCATGCCACGTTAGAGCAGCGACTTGGCGAATCCTTTAAACAAGTCTCAGACAGACTAGAGAAAGTGCATCAGGGCCTAGGTGAGATGCAAGCTTTGGCGGTTGGTGTAGGTGACTTAAAACGTGTGCTGACCAATGTAAAAACACGGGGTACTTGGGGTGAGGTGCAACTGGAAATGGTATTGGAACAAATGCTCACGCCAGATCAATACGCTAAGAACGTTGAGACTGTACCGGGTACTGGAGAGCGAGTAGAATTCGCGATTAAATTGCCGGGAAAAGAAGATGATAGAGCGCCAGTGTGGATGCCTATTGATGCTAAATTTCCTAAAGAACAGTACGAGCGTTTGTTAGATGCGGCGGAACGAGCCGACGCTGATGGAGTAGCGCAGGCGGGGCGAGAATTAGAGCGAGCGATACGCAGCGAAGCGAAAACCATTGCCGAAAAATATCTTTCGCCACCACTTACTACGGATTTTGCGATACTTTTTTTGCCGACTGAAGGTCTCTATGCCGAAGTCATGCGGCGCCCTGGTTTAGCCGATGAATTACAACGCACTTGCCGGGTCTCGATCTCAGGCCCATCGACTTTGTCGGCACTACTCAATAGTTTGCAAATGGGTTTTTGTTAAGGATGTGCGAACCCCACCTTTTCCCGACCGTACCTACAATTACGTATCAAAGGTTCGAAATTTTGCCGTTCCTACTTATCCGAACAACACTTTCCCTATTGATGTTCGAAATTTACGAATATTCGCAACTGTTCGCGTTTAGTATAGCTTTTTTGTTGTTTCACAATTACAACTCTGTTACCTTTGTTTCCAAACCGGATCATCT
>JAIELM010000032.1 GCA_019752975.1 Undibacterium sp.
CAAAATTGCGCTGGCTAGAGCCTGCCCTCGAATGCTTGAATCGGGGGCGCGAAGCCGAAGGCAGTACTTTAGTACGTTGGTACACAAGGCGATAGCGACAACGCCAGCGTCTGTTTTGCGTAAGTCCTATTAAAGCTAACAATGCTTACAAGCATAGATGCGCCATGCAATGGTGCACACAAAAGCTGAACTTGAGCGTTTTTACTCAAGTCCCAACTAACTAGTCGTCGTCTTTTTTAATCTGACTCTCACGTCTTTGCAAATAAGCGCCTCGAATAAACACATATTTATCTAAAGCAGCTTCATCGATCAAATTGACAGCATCTAAAGCCGAGGCGCGCTTATCGACAATTCTTAAGACCAAACTACTGTTACGCGCTGCAGTACTCACTTGGCTAAATAAAATATTCCCTCCCCTTAAGTCGATCGGGGTCGCTAATGCATCCCTGAGGGTAGATGCTCCCAGCACCGGCAACACCACATACGGTCCAGACGGTACTCCCCACACACCCAAAGTCTGTCCAAAATCGGCACGATGTTTGGGCATCCCACTAGCCGATGCAATATCCAGTAAACCGCCCAAGCCTATGGTAGTATTGACCGCAAAGCGCATTAAATCATTCACGCCATCAGCCACATTACCCTGTAAAATATTATTGACTGCGGTCCATACATCGCCAGCATTACTAAAAAAATTAGCCACCCCTGTTTGCACAAAACTTGGTGCAATGGTTTGATAAGCTTGAGCCACCGGTTTAATCACCGCAGCGTCCAAACTCTCGTTAACACTAAACATGGCGCGATTTAATCCCTCTAATGGATCAGCTGGATTACTACCGATCCCAGTGGCAACACTCACTTTTTCCAAGCTGGCTAAGGCCTTAGTCTTCACGGTGGCCACAGAGCCACACGCCGTCAAAAAAACACTCGCTATCAGTGCCAAACACAGACGAAAAAAATACCTACTCATTTTTTCTCCTCCTTCCCATCCGCGGCTTTACTAAATAAAAATTGACTAATCATATTTTCCAATATGACCGCTGATTGCGTCATACTAATTTTATCGCCCGCGGCTAAATTTTTCACATCACCACCAGCTTCCAAACCAATATAATTTTCTCCCAGCAAACCTGCGGTTAAAATTTTTGCTGAACTATCTTTAGGGAATTGATAGCGCTGTTCCATGCGTAAATTAACGCTGGCTTGAAAACTCTTATCATCAAATTTAATTTCTGTAACACGCCCTACCACTACCCCAGCACTCTTTACGGCAGCATTAGGTTTAAGACCGCCGATATTATCGAATTTGGCAGTCACATCATAAGTTTTATCAAAGGAAAAACTGCTCATATTCCCAGCCTTAAGCGCCAAAAATAAGAGCGAAGCAGCACCCAACAACACGAACACACCCACCCAAAAATCGATTGCTTTCTTTTGCATACTGTCCTCTTTATTGAAACATCCAAGCGGTGAGTAAAAAGTCCAACCACAACACCAACAGGGACGAAATCACCACCGTGCGCGTCGTTGCTCTTGCCACACCTTCAGGTGTAGGCTGCGCTTCATAACCTTGATACAAAGCGACAAAACTAACGGCGACACCAAAAACTAAACTCTTAATCATGCCATTACCAATATCGGACATCACCGATACCTTGGCCTGCATTTGCGACCAAAATGCACCGCTATCCACCCCGATCAACTCGACGCCAACTAAATAACCACCGATGATACCAGTCGCATTAAAAACTAAACTCAGTATAGGTAAAGCAATCACACCAGCAATAAAACGTGGCGCAATCACTCTTTGCCTAGGATTAATTGCCATCATTTCCATCGCAGCTAATTGCTCACCTGCTTTCATCAATCCAATTTCGGCTGTAAGTGAAGTACCAGCACGACCAGCGAACAACAAGGCCGTCATTACCGGTCCCAATTCGCGCACCAAGGCTAAGGCAACAAGAACACCTAAGGACTCTCCAGCGCCATAACCATTGAGAGTATAAAAGCCCAAATAACCTAGAACGAAACCTACAAATAGTCCGGCCACACCGATAATCATCAAAGAATAATTACCGATAAAGTGCACTTGATCCACCACCAATTGGGGACGACGCCATAGGCCTACCGTGCTCAAGACCATACTAATAAAGCTGCGGCTCGCATAACCTAAGTCCGATATTTTTTCGCGCGGCCAACGTCCCATGCTGCTCAGTATATTTTCTATCGCAGCCATCATCATGGTTCACCTACTAACATGTGCAAGCCCAAATCCTGTGCAAAAGATTGACCTGGATAATGGAAAGGTACCGGCCCATCATGTTCTGCATGGACAAACTGTTTTACGTAGGGATCACTTGATTCAAGCATTTCTTTAGGTGTTCCTTGTGCCACGATTTTTCCTTGTGACAGAAAATAGACATAGTCAGCAATTACAAAAGTTTCGTGTACGTCGTGCGAGACCAAAATACTGGTCGAACCCAAAGCTTGATTTAAGTTCTTAATTAGCGTGGCAGTGACGCCCATAGAGATCGGATCAAGTCCTGCAAAAGGCTCGTCATACATAATTAACTGTGGGTCAAGTGCGATCGCCCGCGCTAAGGCAACACGGCGTGCCATACCACCAGAGATCTCTGAAGGCTTAAGCCTCGCAGCATTACGCAAGCCCACCGCATTAAGCTTTAACAAGACCAGATCATGCAGCATCGCCTCAGTCAAATTGCCATGTTCACGCAAAGGAAAAGCGACGTTATCAAAGACCGAAAGGTCAGTAAACAGAGCACCATGTTGGAACAGCATTCCCATCTTACGCCGCAACGCGTAGAGCTCTTTGGTACCCAACTCGTGCACAAGCGCACCATCAACCTTGATCTGCCCTTGTTGCGGTGCAACTTGCCCACCAATCAAACGCAGTATCGTGGTTTTTCCTGAACCCGATCCACCCATCACCGCGATCACTTTACCACGTGGAAAATCCATGTTGAGCTCGGACAAAATAGTCCGATCACCATAGGCAAACTTCAAATTACGTATTTCAACTAGATTAGGCACGAGGGCAAAATTAAGATGTAAAAGGGAGATTGTAAACTAGAACTAGGATTCGAGTTTACCGACAAAATTTCAAAAATCGCTGAAATTTAATTATATTTTCCAAAAATAGCAAATCACGGGATAAAAAGTTTAAATAGTATTTTTTTCGAAATAAAATTTTTTTGCACTGCAAAATTTATTGCGAAATAAATGAACCGAAAGTCAGCAATTTAAATTAGCGTAGTAAAATCTGCTCATTTATCGAGCTTCACACACACGCTTTTTTGAAAAACGTTTCGCTAATGCGAAGTAATTTTATGCAATTAAAAAATAACGAAATGTACCTATCAAACCTACCGAGGTAAATGCGGCGTCACTTTGGCGCGCAACAACCGTATCAACGCTGCATCCATAAATTCATAATCATCAGGAATATCCAAACAAATCACCCGCGCTCGCACATATTTTCGAAACTTTGCGGACAGCTTATTTCTATGCGCCTTTTCCATCACGAAAATAATATCCGCCCATTCGACCAATTCTGGGGTCACTGGGTTATCGGCATGCAGATTTAAACCCGCTGAGCTGCATTCAATATTTTCATAGGATGAAAAAACCTGCTCTGCTGTTGGGCTCCTTAAGCGATTTTGACTGCATATAAAGAGAATTTTTTTCATATTACCCGTAAGATTTCGAGAATCAATATATAGCGAAGCCCACCAGATAAATCGCTTTTCTCGAACGCGACTATCGAGCATCTAGGAACTTTTGATCAGCATGTTATTTCTCTGGATTCCCACCTAAACCTTAGTGCATGGAATAAGCTTGTACGGTACAAGCTGTATCTTCTATACAAATGCGGAGAACTAAGTAATAACCAAGAAGTTCCATTGTCGCGACTAAAACATGTCAATTTATTGACGTGAAATTACGCTGCCTCATTACGAAAACTGCGATCCGATTCTGTTGCTTTCGGTTTGAGACTTCAGTGTGATTATTCACTTGATCAATTACCCCAATTTATCACAGAACCTGCAGGGACTTAGTCACCTTGTTCTCACTCTTTTCTCCCATACCGGCGCCGCTGCTTTTCACCTCGCGCCTTAAGGCTACTAGACGATCGCCAACGGTTGTGTAGGCCCACTCTTCGTCATTTTTTGACTCGAAACTCACAACCAAAAATGCGCGTGCTGAAAGGCTTTGTGAATATCGACTAGCTAAGGGAGTGCCATCGGCATCTATCCAAACACTGACACTACCTTCAAATTTTTTGAGATATTTACGTTCCTTTTCACTCAGCTTATCGATAGACAATTCAAAGCTTAATAGACGTGCTGGCTTACCATTATAAGTGTCTACTTTTTCCGACTTAAAATTGGCTTTTTCTAAGCTACGAGTCAAGCTTGCCGAGGCTGAAATCAAAGGACGCAGTGAGGACGAATTGACCTCGCCCAAAGCTGCCAAAGTCGGCGTTTTTGCTTTACTGTCCTTCTCCTTAGCACGCTCTTCGGCCTCTAACGTATTGAGTAAATCTCTGCTATAGGAAACCTGCAATCCCGCCTGCCCCTCCTCAACTTTAACGCTGGCTTTCCCTTGTGTCTCTTCTACTTCTTTACCTTCACCTTGTCGATTCCATGTCTTCGCTTCCACCACCGCTTTAATCGGCACATGCCCTTGCAAGCGAGACAGCGCGGCTTTTAGATCACCTAAGCCATCGGCCTGGGCACTACCTGCGGTCAATGCAACTGCTAGGCCGAGGATCGCGATCACGTTTGATTGGCGGTATTTCATGTCTACTCCAATGAACAAAATGGTCATTCTACCCGCGGTTTTTTTTATCCGCAGCTTAACGCTGAATTATTGTGAAAGGTACTGTAGTGCGAAACTCTTGGTAGCAAGAGATGCTCCTTCTCTGAGAGTCAGATTGGTTTGACAAACCCAATGGTGCGGCAAAATTCGCGTGAACGATTTAAGGAAGGGTCAATTATCCCCTTGAATTTACTTGATATGTCAATTATAGTCATATCAAATTACGACCAAACTATATCAACAGAAAGGAAGTCTATGGAAAAGATCGACCAAACCATCTTCTATTCAATAGAAAAAGCCATTAAATCTTATCGGCAATTTGCACAGAAACGTATGATTACGCATGGATTTAGCACCACTGTCGATCAGGGTTTGGTGCTAAAGATCATTCACGAAAATCCAGAAATGACACAACAACAGATTGGCTTGCTCACATTTAAAGATCACGCATCTATCACCCGTATTATCGAAAATCTTGTGAGTAAAAAAATCTTATCCCGAGATTTCCATAGCCTAGATAGAAGAAGATTTAATTTGAGTATTACATCAATAGGCTTAGAAATACTGGAACGAATGCAACCGGTTGTTGAACTGAATCGTGTCAACGCACTAAATGGGATATCAGAACGAGAGCTGGCCGCGTTAAAGGTCACCCTAAATAAAATTATCAGTAATTGCCAATCATAAAACAGCTCTATTCTAGGAGATAAAATGATCACTCGCTCACTCTTTCAAGGCTGTTCGAATTTGCTTTCGAACACACTATTGATGTTCGCTTTCGTCTTATGCTTCAATTGTCTAAAGCAGTCTTCGGCTTACGCGCAAACAAATCCCCCTGTCGAATCAGCAGACGTAAAAACGATCCATACCACCAGCGAAGAACGTTATTCTGCCTATTTAAAATTTTATACACTGATACGCGGAATTGATGTTCAAGCTCACTGGTATGCAGATGGCAACCGCTTTTGGTTTGCAACTGGCGTGCCGGACAATGTCACTATCTATGTGGTCGATCCTGAAAAAAATACCACTGCCGAATTATTTGACCGCTCTCGCTTACGTGCCGCATTAAGCACACATTTAGGTCATGAACTCGCCGTTAAAGGAGCGCCTTTTTGGGATTTCCAGTT
>JAIELM010000426.1 GCA_019752975.1 Undibacterium sp.
AAAAGAAAAAATAAGTGGAATCGCCTAATTCCGAACCCCACGGCACACCATAAAATGATGATGTAGTCAATCTTCAGTAGGGACAAAATATGTTTAAACACTTGTTCGGTTTGAGGATTATTAACCGAGATTTTTCATTAGGGTTTGAAATGATGTCGGATGAGTTTGCAGTCGGCACTCAAAAATTACCAAAGGTGCGCCTAATCATTGGTCTGGTATGGTTTTTTGAGCGAGAATGGAGAAGTTTAGCTTGATCGCTTTGCGGGTAATTTGCGATTGTGCTTTTTCTTAGAACTTGCGCAAAACAGACTCGGGTGTTGTTGCTATCGCCTAGTCGTATTAAACCTACTAAAGTACTGCCTTCGGCTCTACGTCTAGCCGGCGCAATTTTGCGTAAGTCCCATTTCTTGTTTCACGTGTTAATATTGCCAGCCTAAAAAAAGGAAAAAAACATGCCTATTAAAAGAAGCTTTCGAGCATCGACTTTGTTGACGCTCATGTTACTTGGTTGTGCGCCCGCGAACTATGCTTTGGCGGATACAGCAGCATCGAGTCAGGCTGTGGTTCGTCAGACTGTGGTAAAGCACCAATTGGATCAATTGGCAGATGCCTTTTATCGTGCGCGCGTGAAATTTGATCCCTTGCAGTTCGCTACCATTAACGGTGATGGTCGGTATGGTGATCAACTAGGCTTATCTATCGCGCCGAAAAATAGAGCGCGATATTTTGCCAGTATCCATGCGCTGCAAAAGCAATTACAGCATATTGTGCCTGCGACATTGCCTGAAAAAGAGCAACTGAATTACGCGCTGTTATCCTATGAGTTGGAGAGTGCGCTCCATTTTGAACATTTTCCTGAGCATCTTTTGCCGCTCAATCAACTCGACAATGTGCCTAGCACCTTAGCTAATTTCGCTAGCGGTGATGGCGCGCAGGCGCTAACCACGGTCAAGGAATATCAAGCCTATTTGCGTCGCTTGCAGCAATTGCCAAGTTGGATTGACCAAGCGATTGTGAATATGCGAGAAGGTCTGCGACTTGGTATTGTGCAGCCTAAGGCAATCACGACGGCGATGCTGCCGCAGTTTCAGCAATTGCACAGTAAGACTGTGGAAGCGAGTATTTTTTATACGCCTATCACTCACTTTCCGAAGCAATTTTCTCACTCAGATCAGCAAAAACTTCGCACAGGATTTGCCACGCTCATTCGCCAACACCTGAATCCTAGTCTGCAAAAGCTGGTGCAATTTTTAGAGCATGATTACTTAGCAGCGGGTCGCAGTAGCACGGGTTATTCCGACTTGCCCAACGGCGCGGCGTGGTACCAAATGAGGATTAAAGATAATACGACTACGGATCTTAATTCTGAACAAATACATGCATTAGGCTTGCAAGAAGTGGCACGTATACAGGCTGAGTTTCCCGCCTTGGGTGTGCGGCTGGGATATTCTGGCGCGCCCAAGGATTTACCACTATGGGTGGCAGCCCAAGTAAAATTTAAGCCATTTACTACCGATGCCCAAGTGCTAGAGCGTTATCGTCAAATTGACACTCAAGTTAGGGTGCAATTGCCCAAGCTGTTTAGCCTTTTACCTAAAGGCGAATTGGAGCTGCAACTAGAGCCAGAACTTAGCCGCGCCACTGCTTCTGATCATTACACTCCGCCATCGGCGGATGGAACACACAAGGGTGTATTCTGGCCAGTGGTTAACGATCCTAGGCAATACGATAGAACTGGCATGGTGACCTTGTTTTTACACGAAGGACAGCCTGGCCATCACTTACATGGCGCCCTCCTTAAAGAAATGAGTTTGCCGGACTTCCGAAAATTTAATACCGAAAACCTGAACAGTGCCGCCTTCACTGAGGGCTGGGCTCTATACGCCGAGAGTATGGGGAAAGAACTCGGTCTCTATGACGATCCAGAAGCTTATTTTGGTTACCTCAGAAATGACTTGCTGCGCGCAGTACGTTTAGTTGTAGACACCGGCATGCACACTAAGGGGTGGACGCGAGAAGAGGCGATCACGTACATGCAAAGCAATCTTGGATTTGACCAAGCGCGCGCCAAAAATCAGGTCGAGCGCTATATGGTTTGGCCGGGGCAAGCCTTAAGTTATAAGATAGGTGCGAGTAAAATCCTAGAATTACGTGCTCGTGCAGAGAAGGCCTTAGGTGCTAAATTTAGTTTGGCGAAATTTCATGCCGTGGTGATAGGCGATGGAACCTTACCCTTACCGATTTTGGAGCAAAGAGTAGATCAGTGGATCAGTCGATCCTTGTGAGTTCATTCACGAATCGCTTCGACAATAAAATACAAGCTCACCTCATCACTGACGAATGGGGTGTATCTTGCCATGTCAAAATCACTGCGAAGTATTTTGGTATAGCCGTTCGCTCCGCAAGCGGTTTTTAAGTAGAGTGGCATAAATCGGCAGGTAAACTGTGTTAGCTCAAATTTGACTGTGCGAGTGACGCTTTTAATGCTCAATTCCCCTTCTATGCCTATCACTTTGTCATTGAGATCAAACAAGACGCGGGTCGATTTAAAGATGACCTTGGGGTAAGTGGCTGCGTCGAAAAAATTACTGGAGCGCAAAGTATTGTCAAATAATGAATTTCCGGTGCTGACTGAGCTTGCATCGATTTCGATTTGCACTGCGCCAGTTTTATTTTCGGTATCTAATTCTATGAAACCGCTATTTTTATCGAAGCGCCCTTTTTGTAGCGAGAGACCCCAATGACTATACTCAAAAATTGTATAGGTATGTGTGGGATCGATGATATAGCGATCCGCTGCTAACGCTGAACCCCATGCTTGGACGATGAACATGATGGACATGAGGAGAGTAATGCGTGATTTTTTCGGAACACTGTAGGTTTGCCTCATGCTTCTTCCTTTTTAGTGCGATTTTGCGTAAGTCCACTTTTAACAACAATTGACTTTCAATAGGAACAATTTCAACACATACTATGCACTAGTTTACTAGTCTCGTATAGGTGGAGTAAGACGAAGTCAGGAGTTGGAAGATGACCAAGGTCGGAATGAAGTGGGGTGTGATTTTGTTGTGCTTGGTCGCCAATCTGCTTGCCGCCAATGTAGCAGCGATGCAGCGTTTGAAAGTGGTCATGCTGGTGCGTGAACAACGCAATGATAAAGGTGAAGTTATCCCTATCAAAGACGACATACGGCAATTATTTTTGTTCTTCGAGCGAGAAGCGGGATTGGATTTGGAGCTGCGTTATTACCCGATGGTAAGACTGATGGCGAATCTAAAAAATGCGGAAGGTCTTGCTTTTGGTTTGTCTAAAACAACAGAGCGACAAGCCTACTTGGATTTTTCCGATCCTATCTACGCCAACTATGTTTGGGTGGTCGCGCGTCAGGATGCAGTTTTTCCGTTTTCTACTATGCTAGACCTTAGGGGTAAGACCGTGGGGATAATGCGCGGCGTTAGTTATGGTGATGAGTTTGATCAAGCCAAAAACACTCTTTTTTATGTCGAAGAGGATACGGTTTCTCACGTTGCACGTCTAAAAAAACTCGCCATAAAACGTATGGATGCCATGCTGATCGGTGCGCGTCAACCAGATCCTCGTGAGGTTGAGCGCATGCTCAAAGAAATGCAGTATAACGACAAGTCTCACACGCTCGACGTTTCAGAAACCAAATTTACCGTCCTCAATCAAGCATTACGTATTGACGAGCTGCACTTTGCAGCTGCGACAGCTAAGCATCAAGAAGCCCTGAAACGACTCAATTTGGCGATAGCACGCGGGAAAAAAACGGGCGAAATCGCGACCATACTTAATTCGATTAGATAGTGGGGAACCGGTGTTTTCGGCCCTATCTTCTTTATGAAAAACATGAAAATTAATGGTGCTACTGCAAGAGCGCACGAGAGATGCATGGATCCCTCGTCTGCGGTTTATGTTTAGGACTTTCGCAAAACAGACGCTGATGTCGTTGCGTTCGCCTCGCCGTACAATCGTACTGCCTTCGGCTCCGCGCCTAGTCAGCGCAATTTTGCGTAAGTCCTAGCGTTAATACCTAGTGCAATAATTACCGTTTTTGCTTCAAAAATCGCAGCAACATATCACCAAACTCGGCAATTTTTTGATTGGAAATAATCGCTGTCGTGTCTTGAGGCGTGTGCCATTCGGCTAGATTAGTCCAATCGATGATGTGCAGGAATGGGATACCTAATTGGGCGAAAGGAATATGATCGTCATCCATTGGGCCATTAGACGCAGAGATGATGGTGCTGGTCTTTTGGGCTAAAAGTGTTTGGCTTAGCTGCGGATGCGAACCTTTGCTGATGAAGAGATTTTGATTTTTGTGGCCTATCATGTCGATGATGATAGCTGCTTTAATCGGTAGACCTTGATAAGTGATGCCTTCAAATTTCTTCTCTAGCTTAGCAGCAAAAGCACGTGATCCGTAAATATTATCTTGTAAGCCCAATAGGCGTTCGCCATCACTCCACTCGGGCAAATAGGCTTCTTCGCCATCAAAAAAAACTAGACCTATGCTGCAATCTAGCCAGCGGCCATTGCCACTTTTGGCTTTATCTTGTTTTTTTATTTGGCTGATCACATGCGCCAATTCTTGCATCGCGACGGTAGACGAGCCGCCATCGTTGGCGCCGACGAACTTGGCATTTCTAAAAAATTTGGTATCGTAGTGACCGCCGATGAGAAGCATGCAGCGCTCACTTCCTTTGCTTATCGCGACAATATTCTCCCCTTCTACGGCTTTGGTGGGATCGGCTTTTTTATCGTTGCCGCCAAGGCGTTCGTGGTTGGTATTAGGCACGGTAACCGAGAATTTTTGAACTTGTACGTCCCAAGCATCTTTCTGTAGACCTTGCTTAATCTCTTGCGTGAGCTTCTTTTGCTCTGGACTTGCCATCGGATGTGGTGCTCGCACGAAGCGCTCCATCGCTTGCTTGATGCGCTCGGCACTTAATTGCATGGTTTTTGGTTCCTCGGCGCTTGCCCAACAACTGAACCAGATCAATAGACTTATGGCTAGGCTACATTTTTTCAATGACATGCATTTTCTCCATTTCGGGGTGAAAAATATGGGATACTTCGGTACTTTTATTCGTGCTATGTCTATGCTAAACCGTACTCACTTTTTAATTTGCCGTACCGATAATATTGGTGATGTGGTGTTGACTTTGCCGATTACGACGTATCTTAAACGACATTTTCCAAAAATAAAAATTAGTTTTTTATGTCGCGCTTATGCGGCTCCAATCGTGCGCTCTTGTGCGAGCGTGGATGAGGTGATTTGTTTGGAAGATATTACAGACCCGCTATACTTTTTTCAGCAATCCACTTTTGACACGGTACTCTTCGCGCAGCCAAATAAAACCCTAGCGCGTGCGGCGCATCAGGCTGGCATAGCTAACCGTATTGGGAACGTACATCGAAATTGGTTCCATTATTTACATTGTAATCGCTGGGTGTTGATTAATAAAAGTCGCTCACCTCTACACGAGGCACAGATTAATTTTGAGTTTTTAAGAGCACTAGGAATCAAGGTACTGCCTAGTCTTGAAGAGATTGGGGAGATGTTTAATTTAGTGCCTCCCCCAGATCCTTGTGTGTTCTTATCGCCGGATTCTTTTAACCTTGTTTTGCATCCAAAATCAAATGGGAATGGGCGGGAATGGCCTTCGGCGTATTTTACTGAGTTGGTCCATCTGTTAGCGCGTGAAAAAAATATTCATTGTTATGTGACCGGTAGTGCGGCGGAAGGACAAAGTTTGTCGGATGCGGCACCAGATTTGTTGAGTGCGCCAAACGTGACGAATCTGTGTGGAACTTTAAGTTTAAAGGCATTGATTGGCGTGATTGCAGAGGCGGATGGACTCATCGCCAGTGGCACAGGGCCGTTACATATTTCTTCTGCCTTAGG
>JAIELM010000495.1 GCA_019752975.1 Undibacterium sp.
CAAAATAAAATCACACAAAACTGCCTCGCAAACTCATCCGCCATCATCTCAAACCCTAATGGAAATTCTCGGTTTAATCGCGAATCCAAGGTCGGCCGTTGCTGAACAAAAGTCGCTGGATTCCCGCTAAAAACTTGCGGGAAAGACGGCTTACATTGGGGGCTAAATAATTTCCTCAGAACCTTGACGGTATCAACGCAGTTCTAACTCAGTTCTAACTCAGTTCTAACTCAATTCTAACTCAGCTCTAACTCAGTGCAATTTAATCCGGGGATTGCGCACGCTATCGATGGTTTCTGCCCAAGTCGCTAGCCAGGTATGGAACCAGCCATTGACCGCTACCTGATGGTGTTTGTGTAGCGACCAGTACATCCATTTTGCCAGCGTGCCTTCGATGAACAACGAACCACTAGTTAGCGCCCCCATTAAACTACCCACGGTGCTGTAATTGCCTAAGGAAACGAGAGAACCGTGGTCTTTATAGCGGAACTCCTTGAGTGATTTTCCCTGCAATGCGCGACATAAAGAATCAGCAAGGCAATGGGCTTGCTGATGCGCTGACTGGGCGCGCGGAGGCACATTAGGCTGACCTTCTCCTTGCGGACAAGCGCAACAGTCACCGAGCGCAAAGATAGCCGGATCGCGCGTGGTTTGTAGGGTACGATTGACCACTAATTGATTGATACGATTGGTCTCCAAACCGTCTATCCCTTGCAAAAATTCTGGCGCTTTGATGCCCGCTGCCCACACTACGATGCCACTGGGAATAAATTTTCCGCTCGCCATTGCGACACCATCTTTACGTACTTCCACCACTTTTTCATTGGTATGAATTTCAATTGCGATGCTACGCAATTCTTTAGCGACGGCATCAGATAAACGCTCCGGCAACATTTGCAATAGTCGAGGTGCGGCATCAACAATCACAATCTTTAAGTCTTTTTCAGGATGAAAATTCACCAAGCCATAGCTAGACAAAATCTTGGTGGTCATGTGCAGTTCTGCCGCCAGTTCAACACCGGTCGCGCCGCCGCCGATAATGGTGACAGTAAAGCGCCCTTCGCCTGGGTTTTGCTTCTCCGACTGTGCGCGCAAACAGCGATTGATCAGTTTTTGATGGAACCGTTCTGCTGCCGACAAAGAGTCGAGCATGATGCAGTTTTCTTTGGCACCAAGCGTGCCAAAATCATTGGTTTGACTGCCCAGAGCAATCACTAATTGATCGTATTTTATGGTTTGCACAGGGAGCAATTCATCTCCCTGTTCATCGACAATCGGACTGAGATAAATTTCTTTTTTATCGCGCGCCAAACCCTCCATGCGCCCAAGACGAAAATCAAAATGTTTGGAGCGCGCTAAAGCAAAATATTCCCGTTCATCGGCATGGCTATCTAAAGTGCCAGCGGCAACTTGATGTAATAACGGTTTCCATAAATGGGTGCGACTCGCATCAACCAGAGTAATCCGCGCTTTTTTCTTCCGACCTAAGCGTTTACCTAGGCGCACCACTAATTCCAGTCCACCCGCACCACCTCCAACGACGACAATATGATGAAGCACTTCTCCTTGATCCTGGTCCATGAGTTTTCCTTGAAGTTTAAAAATATATTCCAAGAACGACTCAACATGGTCCGCACTTACTACGGACAGACATCAATTCAGCCTTGAAATAGATTCTCGAGACGCTTGTGCAAAGGTCTCTTCTCTTGAAAAACCTGACCAGTTCTCACACTTCAACATTTTAACCGAGATCGTCCATAAGGATTTGCGATGAGGACGAATGCCATTTTCGAGGCGATTTTCGGGCTAAAAGTGCCTCAGTAAGTTACTACAGAGCCTACTTTTTGATTTTCCTTTCCCTGCGTTTTTTCAGATCTTTTTTCAAAATAATCCGTCGTACTTTCAAATCACTTTCGCTAGTTGGTCGAAACACATATTCAATATTTGCTCCTTTCTTCGTGGCTCCTGTAAATATCCTACGCTTCCCACCATTACTCCTATACACATCCCCACGTTGACCGGATTTCTTTATCAATAGTCTGATTTTTGCGACTTCAGAAACATCAAAATGACTACTCAAATCAGCGTCATCAATAATTTCTTCACTATCAGAAAAATCATCCACATATTTCACATCGTCAGGTGCTTCGTGATCCGGGCGATTACGACGTTTTTTGGATAGTTTCGCTTGCGCTTTTTGGTCAACCATATCCCAATTACTGTCAACCACTTCATCGTCGGACAATTCATCATAATTTGTATAGTGCTGTGGCGATTGCGGAATAAAATCAAAATCGGGAACAATAGGATTGGCGTCGGGATAAAGTGTTTTCAAAGTCGCCTTTGCCCCCTCATGTGATAACAAACGTGACGCCATGATCGCCTTCCAGTACGATGCGTCTGCACTGGTCGGTCGAGCACGGGTCAACGCATCAATCTTAAATTGCATGAAGCGCTCTGGACTGATGCCAATCGTGTAGAGGATATGGTCCGCAATCGGCGTCCCCGGAATCATCACTGGGGTCGCCTCGAATAAAAACATTTCGCTTGGGTTTTGACTAGCAACCCACTTTGCGGCCGTCTCAATGGCTAAGTGAGCTGAATTAGCATGCCAAGTTCCTAGCACCAAATTATCCGACAATTGCGGCGTTCCCGAGCTCGCCCCACCCATAGAATAAGCGCGCAGATGTAACCATTCCCATCCCTTATCAGCGACAATAGGAGTAAACCCAAATGCGGCAGCGGTCAGCGTGGGTGAGCCTTTTTTCTCCGACACGACCGTGCCTTTATACATTGCCATCGCGGTTTGCGAAGGATTGCCGTCGGTTTTACGCTCGCCCGACCAAGTTTCTAACAAATCGGAGTTGAAATAGCCTTTGACGGTATAGCCATTTTCTAGTGGTCCACTATATTTGCTAGGGATTGCTTCACGAGTAGTCAGGTCATGTTCAGCCGACGAATCTACCGGAGCCACCGCCAAGGTGGTTTGCAACTCGGGAACTTGGTTTCCCATCGGTTGCCGATTACTCAGACCGCCTGTCGTACTATCGTCGGTGTAATTATCCAAGGTCTTAAGATAGGCCAACAGAACTTGATCGTTTTCTGAATCGGTCAAGCCACTGACGTGAAATGTGGCATCTCCAGCTGAGACGGTACGTCCTCCACCACCACCGCCTTTGCGCTTAGGCATTCCTGCTCTATCGTCATAGACCAGCCATGGAAAATCGGCGACATCCTTGGGGAAAAGTTTGGCAAACTTACGTAAATTGATGTTCACCGTCGCCAATGGCTCAGCATCTGATTGATCCGAGTTGGCTTTGGCGATCATCAAACCATCTTCATCAGAATAATATAGATTCCAAAACTTTCCAGAGTTACTGGTGACTCCCAAGTTCTGCCATAAAATTTCTACATCATCACCATTGAGCTGCTTAATCGCCGTTTTGTCTTCCCACACCGCTTGCAATACTGGACCATCAACACCGCGTCCCAAGCCGGATGTGAGAGTGCTGGTGGCATGCTCAAGCTTGTCGTACCCTGCTGACTGCACAGGTGCTGCTGTCAATGCACGGTGTCCCATATAGTCCGCTTCGAACTCAAGCTGATGACTATTATTAACCGACAAACCTTGCACTTGCAGGGTGGGTTTCACGCGCCCTTGCGCCTGTTGCACAACATGCCAAGCTTCATGCGGCAGGTGCTGTTCTTGCCCTGGCCCCAAGTGAATGTCGCTCCCTTGCGCGAACGCCAGCGCACTCAACTGTGCGGGCTTAGCCGAGTTGTAATGTACTTTGACGCCAGCCATACTCATACCCGACAAGGATTCGATGCCGGTCTTGAGTTGATTCGGTAAACCAGTATGGTTTGCTAGTGCTGAGGTGTGCTGGGAAGCCACTTGACTCCCAGCTGGCAAAGCGGCTTCGCGTCGTTGTAGTGGGCTAGTGGCGTAGTGGTAATCACCAAATACCGTCGAGGTTGGTAAATTTCCCTCAGGCGGCAAACGAGACGATGTGGCCGTCTCTAGATAGGTCGCACGGTGCGGTTCGGCGATACTTTGGGTCAGCTTTTTTTGTAATTTCAATTGCATGATCTGCTTCACAAATTTAAGAGGCCAAGGAGAGCACTCAAACCACCCGCATGAAACAAAGTATCGCACAAAAAATCATGCAAAATCAACACATACCACTTATTTACTCAGCTAATTAATTATTGAAACTTGGCATCCTACTTGGCGCCATTCACAACACTTCGAGTTTGTCGCGAAAAAAATAATTTGAAAAAAAATCGAAAGCCTCTCAACGCCGAGATGCTGAAATGCAGAGATGCAGAGCAGCGCAGAGGATCTTCTGATTTTCTCTGCGCCTCGGCGTTGAAGGATTTTGTCTTTGCTTTTGACTTTTAACAGTCACTCAATTCCCATCAATATTCAACACCTACTCTGACACCAAACATACGCGGATCGTTATAAGTTCCTCGTATAAAACCACCTGCGTCACCAGCGGAATTTTTTGTCTTGGCGTTAGTTAAGTTCAAAACGTAGGCCTCTACATGCCAGTTGTTTGGTGCCAGTAATTTGAGCGAGGCGTCGACTTTGGCGTAGGCTTTCTGCGCATCAGAGATATGGGCATTATCTATATTACGCAGCGTGAAATACATCTTATCTTGCCACTTCACCGCGACCCAAGGGATCAACACATAGTTATTTCCCAGCGCGATATTTTGCGAGAAGTTTAGACCGAATGTGTACTTAGGAGACAGTGGTAAATGGTTGCCAGTGATATCGTAAATTTGCCGCCCAGCCAAAGCACGGTTGCTTCCTACATAGGTCTCCGGACATGGGACGGCACCAAATTCTTCACGTACACCGCAGCCCCAACCATCGTGAAACGAGGGGTAGTCTTTCATTTTTGAATTGATGTAGGAAAAAAATCCGCCGAGTCGTGCACCCTTCCAAGGCTTATAATCGAACTCAAGTTCCAGTCCTGGAATATCAACCACACCCACATTCACCGTCTGATATTTGACCACCACATCACAGGTGGGATTCTCGCTTGGGCAAGGTCCATCGTGCTTCACCAAGGCGGCAAAATTATCACCCGTCACTTGCATATCTTTGTACTTGCTATAGAACAGCGTAGCAGAAAAACTCAAGCGGTTGTCCAGCATCTTGCCTTTGTAACCCAACTCAAGATTAGTGACAGTCTCAGGTGCGTAGGGGAAAAAGGAATATTGCGGCGTCGGACCAGATACACATTCATGCGTGCCGCAAATATTATCCTTGTCGCCAAAACCACCCGATTTGTAGCCAGTTGAGAGAGAGCTATAAACCATGTCATTAGCTGAAATTTGCTTCATCAAGCCGAACCGATAGGTGAATTTTTTCCAGCTCATGCCGTGATCATTTTGCGCTGGCGCTTGATACAAAGCATATGCACCAGTGCCTGCCAATGGTCCCATCCCATTGGTCAACTGCATGCCATTGTGGGCATGAAAGTCTGGATCACCTGGCACACCGGGTTGAAACAAACCGTTGTAGTAAGCAGGCGAAGTGCTATCCCATTCGCCACCAAAGACCTTACCACCTTGATCGGTTTTACTATCCCAGCTATAGCGCCCGCCGATAGTGGCAGTCCATGTAGGTGCAAACTGCCAATCGGTCTGCGCGAACAAGGCTTTGGCATCAATCTGACGATTAGGCTGATTGTAGTATTGGCTGATGGGAAAACCAAACGGTGCGGTGACCAAATATTCTTGGGCATAATTGATTTGATTTTTTTCGTGCATCCAAAAAGCCCCGAGCACATACTGGAGATCTTTAAAATGTTGTTTGAACTGAAGCTCATGCACATCGGAGACATATTTTG
>JAIELM010000321.1 GCA_019752975.1 Undibacterium sp.
TCCGATTTTCTCAGCGTCTCTGCGTCTCGGCGTTGAGGGGTTTTGTCTCTGATTTTGACCTTTCGCGACAACCTCAATTTTTCGGGAATGACGGAGGATACGATGAGTCGAATACTCACATACTCACATACCTCACGAGGGCGGAATAATTATCCAAGATATTCATGAACAGTAGGAGGAAGGCGGTCTGCTTTTACCCCTACTTTTACTGCGCCACCCATCCTCCATCCATATTCCAAGCGACACCACGGATTTGATTCGCGGCTGGACTACAGAAAAATACCGCCAATTCCCCGAGTTGTTCGGGAGTGACAAATTCTCCTGAAGGTTGTTTTTCTGAGAGCAAAGCCTTCTTCGCTTCTTCCATGCTGATTCCTTCTTTTTCGGCACGTGCATCGACTTGTTTTTGCACCAAAGGTGTGAGAACAAAACCAGGACAAATCGCATTGCAAGTAATGCCGGTACTCGCGGTCTCCAAAGCGGTGGTTTTGGTCAAGCCAATCAAGCCATGTTTCGCGGCGACATAGGCTGATTTGTGTGCTGAAGCGACTAAACCGTGTACCGAGGCGAGGTTGATAATGCGGCCCCAATTTTTTTCACGCATGAAAGGTAAAGCGAGGCGACTAGTGTGAAAGGCAGAGCTCAAATTAATCGCGATAATGGCATCCCATTTTTCCACGGGAAAATCCTCTATCGCCGCTACATGCTGTATGCCAGCATTGTTGACCAAAATATCCACACCGCCAAATTCTTCTTTGGCAGCGTTCATCATTGCGGCTATTTGTTCCGGCTTACTCATATCGGCGCCGTGATAGCTGGTTTTTACCTCAAAATACTGCGCCGCCGCAGCGCAAATGGAGTGGATTTCGGCGGCCTCGCCAAAGCCGTTAAATATAATATTTGCCCCAGCTGCGGCTAAGGAGCGCGCAATACCTAGACCTATGCCAGAAGTGGAGCCTGTGACTAGGGCGGTTTTTCCTGAAAGAGAGCGAGTTTGCATATGTTTTCCTAAGTAAAAACAAAAAAATAATCGAGCGAAGAAGAACTAGTATGCGATTTTATGCCAAAGCCTAGGTAAAATGCACTTTTCAAAGAAGATACAAGGCGGCACCATGTCCTTTCAACGCAAAACAGTACAGTGTCTTTCGCCTCTCGGCCTGCATAACATGTCCTACAAGGAGTGGGGCGATCCAAATAATTCTAAAGTGTTGATTTGTGTGCACGGTATTACTCGTGTGTCAGATGATTTTGACGGTGTGGCACAGGCTTTGATGCAGGAGTATAGAGTGATTTGCCCAGATGTCGTAGGACGCGGACAGTCCGACTGGCTCGCCAATCCACAACTGTATCAAATTCCGCAATATGTGAGTGATATGGTGACGCTGCTCGCTAGAGTTAATGCGGAAACCGTGCACTGGCTGGGAACCTCAATGGGAGGGCTAATCGGAATAGGTATGGCCGCCATGAAAAATAGCCCCATCGCCAAGTTGATTTTGAACGATGTCGGCCCGACGCTGGATTTTGATGCTTTACTCAGAATTGGCGAATATTTGGGAAAGGATATGCGTTTTAATCAATTCGATGATGCGGTCAACTATATACGTGAAATTTCCGCCTCATTTGGCCCACACACGGATGCGCAATGGCATAAAATGGCGGGCGATGTCCTAAAGCAAAATAGTCAGGGGGAGTGGGTGCGTCACTACGACCTTTCTTTGGCGATTCCTGTACGAGCAGCGACCAAAGAAACGGTAGAAATAGGTCAAAAAATGTTGTGGCTGGCCTATGACGCGATTACTTGTCCGACGCTATTAGTGCGCGGCAGCCAATCGGATTTACTCAGTGTCGACACTGCCAAACAAATGCAAGAACGCGGACCGCACGCTACACTAGTGGAAATTGAGGGAGTAGGGCACGCACCCATGTTTGTCCATCCTCAGCAAATTGACATTGTGAAGAATTTTTTATTGACTTAGTTCATGGAGAGAAAAAGTATGCAAAGATTTCGTGTAGAGGATCGTTATTCCGATATCGCCGTATTTAATAAGACCGTGTATTTGGCGGGTCAAGTGCCAGAGGACGCGAGTCAAGACATCGTAGGTCAAACGCAGAATGTATTGATGCAAATTGATCGTTTATTGGCAGAGGCAGGTAGCGACAAAACACAAATTTTGATGTGCCAAATTTTCATCTCCGACATGAAAAATATGGCAGGTATGAATCAGGCATGGGACGCTTGGGTCGCACCGGGCAATGCACCGCCCCGTGCGACGGTAGAGGCGGCGTTGGCTAATCCTGAGTGGTTGCTCGAGGTGGTCGTAACGGCGGCGCAACTGTAGAGTTCGCGACAGGTTTGTGTCAGTATTTTGAGTTATAGAAGAATCACCGAAGAATCACAGAAATAAGTTTGGAATATTATGGTTGCCCTCAATGCGACAAATTCGATCCAACAGTTAAGCGACGGCTTATCCGAAAACGATACGGAAAAGATGTTGCAAGCGGTAGAATTCATCACACCGTATTTTGAAAATCGCTTCATCTTTACCGAACAAAATGCGCTGCAGTTTGCTGTTGGCGTGGCGTCGACTTTGGCGATGCTGAAATGTGATGTCGATACGCGCATCGCCGGACTACTTTTTGAATTGTCTGAAATTAATCCGCTGGCTGCCGAGCAAATTGAAGCGCAGTTCGGCAAAGAAATTGGCGATCTTATTTCAGGTGTGCGCCGCCTGATGCGCTTGCGTGAGGCGACATTAACTCAACATGATGTAGGACGCGGTAAAGACGAGGCTGAGCGTACCGCTTCGCAAATGGAGACTTTGCGCAAGATGGTACTGGCCATGGCCAACGACATGCGGGTGGTGTTAGTGCGTTTAGCCTCTAGGGTGACCACATTGCGTTACTTTGCTGAATGCAAAAGAGAAGACGGCGCAGCGCAACAATTCGCCAGCGAGACCATGGATTTATATGCGCCATTGGCCAATCGTCTCGGTGTGTGGCAGCTTAAGTGGGAGTTGGAAGATCTTTCTTTTCGTTTTTTAGAGCCGGATCAATACAAGCGCATCGCCAAGATGCTAGAAGAGCGCCGCATAGAACGTGAAAGTTTCGTCGTCACCGCCATTGCAAGACTCAAGCATGAATTATCTGCCGTAGGTGTAGAGGCTGAAGTCACCGGTCGTCCTAAGCACATCTACAGTATTTGGAAAAAGATGAAAGGCAAATCTGTCGATTTTGACGAGTTGTACGATGTGCGCGCTTTTCGTGTGGTGGTCGACGAGGTTAAAGATTGCTACGCTGTTTTGGGGATACTGAATAACATTTGGACGCCGATTCCTAAGGAATTCGATGATTACATTTCACGCCCCAAACCTAACGGTTACAAGTCTCTGCATACGGTGGTCGTGGTTGATGATGGGCGACCGTTGGAAGTGCAAATTCGGACTAAGGAGATGCATCAATTTTCCGAGTTTGGTGTGGCGGCGCATTGGCGTTATAAGGAAACTGGTGGCTCAAATTTTTCAGCGCAAGAATACGATGAAAAAATTGCGTGGTTAAGACAGTTACTGTCTTGGAAAAACGATGTCACCACGGTGGTCGTCGATCAAGAACAATTGCAGCGTGAATGGGTGGAAAAAATCAAAGCGGCGACCCTAGACGATAGGATCTATGTGTTGACGCCGCAAGCGCGGGTGATCGAGTTGCCTAGTGGCGCTACGCCTGTGGATTTCGCTTACCAATTGCACACGGATGTAGGGCATCGCTGTCGAGGTGCGCGGGTGGATAGCATGATGGTGCCACTCAACACGCCATTGAAAAATGGTCAGACGGTAGAAATCATTACCCTTAAAATCGGCTCCAATCAAGCCGGTCCTTCACGGGATTGGTTAAGCGCGGAATATTCGGCAAGCCCTCGCACCCGCTCAAAAATTCGCGCTTGGTTCAATGCGATTGATCAAGAAGAGACCTTGTCAAATGGTCGTGCAATGGTGGAAAAAACCTTGCAGAGAGAGGGTAAAACGGCCATCAATCTAGAAGACATGGCCCGCAAATTGGGCTTTTCTCAGGTTGATGATTTATTTTTGTCGGTAGGAAAAGAAGAGTTTAGTCTGCGACAAATTGAGCTTCTTCTGCGTGAAAATCTTGATGCTGAACCGGAAATAGAAGCGGCGATTACCTATAAGAGCCGCGCGTCCAGTGTCATGCAAGGGGCAAAATCCGGCGTCCTAGTGGTTGGCACTGACGGCCTAATGACGCAGTTAGCACGTTGCTGTAAACCCGCACCGCCAGATGAAATCGTTGGTTTTGTTACCCGCGGCAAAGGGGTGTCAATTCATAGGCTTAGTTGTAAGAATTTCGCAGAAATGCGTAATAAAGCGCCAGAGCGCGTCATTCAAACTACTTGGGGCGATGGTGGTAAAGATTCGGTATATCCGGTAGATATTTTTGTCTTGGCGCAAGATAGACAAGGCTTGTTAAGAGATATTTCCGAAGTTTTTTCTCGTGAAAAAATCAATGTTATCGGAGTCAATACCCAAAGCGCGAAGGGGCAAGCAAAAATGTCTTTTACCGCCGAGATCAATGGCACCAGTCAATTACAAAAAGCCCTGACCGTGATCCATGAAGTGAGCGGTGTATTAGAAGTGCGTAGAGCCTAGCCAGACAGTAGGCGCTAGTCTTAATTCGGTAATTCATTTATAAATAATTAGCCCGCTAATGTGCAAACATAGTGCGCTAAATAATTTAGCTATTTCAAAACAATGACACAAATTCAAAAGAAAAAAACTCGCTTGGCTATCGACGGCGTACTGCTGTTAGATAAGCCAGTCGGTTGGTCGAGCAATGACGCATTGATCAAATCTAAGCGACTCCTGAACGCGCTCAAAGCGGGCCACACTGGTACCTTAGATCCATTTGCCACTGGTTTGTTGCCCTTGTGTTTTGGTGAGGCGACTAAATTTTCTGCTGACCTTTTAGATGCGGATAAAACCTATCAAACTGTCGTCCATTTAGGCATCACGACGACTACGGGTGACACTGAAGGTGAGGTGTTGGCGACCAAAGAAGTCATGGTAAGCCAAGAACAAATACAGCAAGTACTTAAACAATTTGAAGGCGACATTCTGCAAGTGCCTCCCATGTATTCTGCGCTAAAGCGTGATGGGAAACCGCTTTACGAATATGCCAGAGCAGGCATCACCTTAGAGCGTGAAGCGCGGCCTGTCACGATTCACCTCTTGGAGGTAGTTCAATATGATGCGCCATTTTTGACCTTGAATGTGCGCTGTAGTAAGGGAACTTACATTCGCGTCTTGGGTGAGGATATTGGACATGCATTGGGCTGCGGAGCACATCTGAATGCTTTGCGCCGGACACAAGTTGGCGCATTAATTTTGCAGAATACGGTGACTCTGTCAGAATTTGAAGCCTTGGAATTTGAGCAGCGTTTAGCACTATTAGCACCTGTCGATACTTTGCTGTCGAGTTTTCCAGCGATCGAATTAAATCAAGACTTAGCGTGTCGATTTTTGCAGGGGCAACGACTGTCCTTAGCAAAAGAGGCTGTGAATTGTCCTACAGAATGTGGACGGGTGAGAGTATATTCACAGCTTAACGCGGCCAATGAGCGCAAGCTATTGGGTTCGGCGCAGTTGCAAGAATTTTCGGTACTGGCTCCTGAGCGCTTGATTGCCACGGGGTGAATCGAATGAATTGAATGAATTGAATGTATCAGAGTGAGGTAGATATTTGTTGATCCACCTCACTTTTTATTACACAGCCTTTACAACCATCCCAGCAGCAGTATCTTCAAGCTCAAATCCGGCTGCTTTAATCTCATCACGCAGACGATCTGATTCTGCCCAT
>JAIELM010000320.1 GCA_019752975.1 Undibacterium sp.
AATGTAGCGATAGCTTGCCGCGCATAATTTCTGCTCATAGGATGTTGATGCTGAGACGCTGATTTTAGTGTTGATGGAAAACGCCCCATGCCAGCAAACAGGCAATACCAAGAAGCGCGGCTATACATGAGCTGATCACCAAGTCGGGTTAATTCCGCTTCAAAATCGCCGCCCCCATCCCATACTTCGATTAAGCTAGCTAAGCATGTAGAGATGTTTTTATTGGTGCGATTCTCCTTCCAATACGGACTATCTTGGCGGGTATTTAATTGATAGTGGGCGACCACATAATCACGGACGCCTTCAAACATTTGATTGATGCGATGATTAAATGTGGCTTGATCAGCAGGACTGGTTTTGCCCTGTGTGACTGCATCAATAAAATGTGTCAGTGAGAGTTGAATCAGCATCAGCGCTGTGGCTTCTAGCGGTTCTATAAATCCCTGCGAGAGACCGATTGCCAGACAATTATTGCGCCAATGTTTTTCTACTCGTCCCACCCGCATCTGCAAATGGCGTGCATCCTTGCCTTCTGCACTCGCTCCCAAATGTTGACGCAATTCCTGCTCGGCTTGTTCGCTAGTCACGAAGGCTGAGGAGTACACATAACCATTACCGAAGCGCGAGCTCAAAGGAATCTGCCACGCCCAACCATGCTTCAAGGCGATTGAGGTGGTTTCTGAAGGAATATCTTGCGCGGGGTCTAGCTCGGTGGGAATCGCGATGGCGCGATCATTAAATAAATTTTCTTTGTAAGAGATAAAAGGCTCTCCCAACGCCTGGTTAATCAGCAGTCCGCTAAAGCCACTGCAATCGATAAAGAAATCGCCTTCAATGATGTTTCCTTCGTTCATTAGCAATTGTTTGATATCGCCATTTTCTTGTAATTGAACTTCTTTTACTGTGCCTATGTGATGTGCGACGCCGAGTTTTTCGGCATGTGATTTTAGGAAGCTGCCTAGCAGTCCAGCATCAAAATGGTAGGCATAATCGGCAGCCGGCGTGGCACGATGATCGGGGCGAGGTAAATACCGGGGCGCTTTTTTTTGCCGCGCCAATTCTGCTGCAATGAAGAAATCCTGTGGGTTGGCGGGCGCATCAATTCCTCGACGGCGCAAGCGGGCATTGTCAAAAAATGCTGAGCCGATGTCGAGATCTTGTTGATAAAAAAAGGGATGTACATATTCCTCATAGCCCGCGACCGTGGACCAAGCGGGAAAACGTATGCCGCATTTGTAGCTGGCATTACAGGCCGGCATCCATTCTTGTTCGCTGATGCCTAAGCGCTGAAAAAAATCGCGAAGGTAGGGCGTAGAACCTTCACCGACGCCGATGATGCCGATGTCACTAGACTCAATCACGGTGATCTTGGTGCCGAGCTTACACCATTGCTGTGCTAGAAGGTTTGCACTCATCCAGCCAGCGCTACCGCCGCCGACAATAATGATGTGCTGGAGGGGTTTTGAGTGCATGAGGATTATCCAAAAAAACACCCCGATGCCGCGAACGACATCGGGATAAAATTCACACGTCTTGTGGGGGGAGTGTGATCATGGGCGACGTGGTTGAGTCCACTTCGCTAATTCGGTTTGTAATTTCTTTGCTGCGTTTTTGGGTTTGATTTTACCATTCAGGAGCAGGGCGTTGACGTCCCATAACGCATGTTCAAAATTGGGAATGCCGCGATCAAGCAAGTGGGCATTTAAACGCATACTAGAACTGCAGCGATTGCGCCAATCTAACATTTGCTGAGCGATAGGGTCTTGTACTGAGATCAGGTGGTTGGATAAACTAAAAAAACCTGTCGCATAATTGGTATAGAGCATGGCAAATTCTTGCGAGCCTACCCAGGCAAGAAATTTGTAGGCATCTTCTTTGTTGCTTGCGTGCCGATTGATACCAATGCCTAGATCCATGTGATCGGAAATAAAACAAGCTTCGCCCGGATTGGGTACCGGTGGCGCAAAGACGCCAAACTCTAAACCCGTGATTCGATTGAAGTAGGCTAAATCCCAAGAGCCCAAAGGGAAAATTGCAGCGCCACCTTGCGCAAACAGGCGCTGGCTGTCTGCATAGCTCTGTTGGTTCGGGTTTTTTGCTAGGTAGTTGCCTAGCTTGGCTTGAAACTCGAAGGCGGCGACAAATGGTGCATCGGTTAATTTCGCTTTGCCCAAGATCAGTGCGCGGCGTCCGTCTTCACCGTGCCAGAAGCTGGGACCGCTATTGGTAAATACGGTTTGACTGGCTTCCCATTTATCTTTGGTTCCTAAGGCGACGGGGACATAGTTGCTATTTTTTTTGATTGCTTCTAAAACGGTAAAAAATTCAGTGAGGGTTTTCGGCGCTTGAAGATTGAGGCTTTTGAAAATGGTCTGATTATATAAATAGCCGTGAATAACCGAGGCGATAGGCATGCAAAAACTATCTTGCCCATCGTCAGTCTGCCATGCCAGCATTGATGAAGGTGGAAAATACTGCATGCCACTAGCGCCGTCTAATTTTTCTAGATAGCCGCGTCGATAAAGCGACAAGGAGACGTCAAAAGGGCGGCAGGTAATCAGCTCGCCTGCCGTGCCATCGGCTAATCGTGTGGCAATGCTGGCATCGTATTCGGTGGGAGCAGTTGCGCTGAATTTAAGTGTGATGCCGGGATATTTTTTTTCAAACGCAGGAATGATTACTTTCTCCCACATCAGCTTATCATCGGCACGCCAGCTCTCTATCACCAAGGTGCCAGCATAGGTGAGGTTTTGCGACGTCAATAAAATAAATAACGCCGAGCCTAGAGCGCGCCAAAATTGCATGAAATATCCTTGGTGAAGATTTGTAGTTCCATGCTATCACCCAAGATTTTGTGACACAAACAAAGTGAAGAAGAAGTTTGCTTTGTCTAAGTGATTGAAATTTAAGCTTAATTGAAAAAATGAGTGGCTGTTGAACTTACACTTCCTTACTGTGGGCTAGCGCTAGATTTCTCTTGGCCTTACTGTATCGCAGGTAAATTTACAGATGCTTGATATGAGATTTTTCTACATAAATCAATAAAAGCTTACAAAACTTTACCTAAGGCCTCAAGAAATTACCAATAACATTTAGTGTATTCGCTTATATTGACGGCTTAGACATTCATTAAGGACCTTGGGTGAGACTAAATTTGCCAAACCTGGCTAGGATTTGGATAGTCGGACTTATCATGTGCATGAGCTTGTGCGCCTATTTTTGCACGCCTGCCGCATATGCTTTGGCATTGCCCAGTGTGGCCGCCAACCCCGGTAATCCTGCTACGCCTTCTAATTCTAGTGCAAGCTTACAAGTGCTGCACTGGTGGACCTCGATCAGCGAACGACGTGCTGCTAATGTGCTGGTGGCGCGGCTCGCCAACGAGGGCGTGGAATGGAAAGATGTAGCGATACCCGGCGGCGCGGGTATAGGTGCTGGCAAGGTCTTGAAGGGAAGGGTGCTAAGCTCAGATGCGCCGGAGGTAACCCAGATCATAGGTGTAGCGATTGGCGATTGGGCGCAATTGGGTTTGTTATTGGAGTTCGATAATGTCGCAAGCAGTGGTAACTGGAATACAGTGTTGTTTCCTACGGTCGCTAGCTTGATTAAATATCGTCATCATGTGGTTGCCGCGCCGCTAGGTATACATCGCAATAATACGCTGTTTTTTAACCGTAAATTATTCGCCAAATTGGGTCTAGCCTTACCGCTCACATGGGCCGAATTTGAGCGTAGCGCACAAATTTTAAAGGCCGCTGGTGTACAGCCATTGGCACAAAGTAGTGAGGCATGGCAAGTGACCTCCTTGTTTGAAAATTTGATCTTGGGAGAAAGTGGCCCGGAATATTACCGTGATTTATTTGTGCGCCAAAATCCGCTCGCTGCTCAAGATAAGCGTATGGCCGAAGCACTAGAACGGCTGCGTAAAATGAAATCTTGGATGGGCGCAAATATAGAAGAGCGTGCTTGGCCTGAAGTTGTGCAAAGTTTTATTCATCAAGATGCGGCGATGCTGATCATGGGCGATTGGGCCAAGGCGGAAATGCAGGCATTGGGATGGAGTAACGATGAAGATTTTGTATGTACTCCCATGCCCGGCACGGTTAAATACCATCTGTATAGCGTGGATAGTCTGAGTATGTTTGCGAAGGATTTTTCGCATTCCTTAGCGCAAGAAAAACTTGCCAAAATGTTGGTGACACCGGCGCTACAAATGGAGTACAACAACCTCAAAGGTGCCGTACCTGTGCGTCGCGACGCCGATGTCGCTAAGATGGACAGCTGCGCCAGAGCATCGTGGACCGCCTTTGCGCAGGGGGCGGAATTACAAGCGCCAAGTTTGGTGCATAGGATGGCCAATGACGAACAAAGTCGCGACGCGATTATCGCCGAAATCCATCGATTTTTTTTGAATGACAGTATCAAGACAGAGGACGTGCAGCGTCGCTTAGCAGCTTTGTTTCGTACTTTTAATTTGCATAGGATGGATAAAAAAATGTGAGTTCAGTCTTTAGTGAATAGAAATCATGATGTTGGTAAGGAGAGTAAAGTCCGCATGGATCGCATTCTCCCTACACAGAACAAGGAAATTAAATAGTGCGAAAAATTTTAATTGTAGATGACGACCAAAAAACCCGAATCTTACTCAAGACCTATTTAGAAAAGAACCAATACGAGGTACTACTTTCGCATAATGGAGAAAGTTTTTTGTCTGAATTTGGGCATCACTATGAGCATCTTGCGCTGGTGATTTTAGATGTGATGCTACCTGATACCGATGGTTTTGCTTTGTGCAAGGCAGTACGGCAACGCGGTAATACTCCTATCATTATGTTGACTGCGAGTTCGGATGAAACAGACCGTATTGTCGGTTTAGAGTTAGGTGCTGATGACTATATCGCTAAACCATATAATCCACGTGAACTACTCGCAAGGATAAAAGCCATCTTAAGACGTAGTAGCAACGAGGTGCCAGCACTGCGCTATTATCGTTTTAATGGTTTTACCTTAGATCTGTTAGAGCGTACTGTGATCGACGAGCATGGCAAGCCAGTGGTACTTACAGGATTAGATTTTCAATTGCTGAAATATTTTGTCGAACATGTTGGTGAAATTTTGGATCGAGGTGTTTTGTGCGAACAAACCCGTGGACGCGATGTCGGCCTATTTGACCGATCTTTGGATGTACAAATTAGTCGACTACGATTGCGCTTAAACGACGATGGTAAAACGCCGGTCTTGATTAAAACTGTGCGCGGTGCTGGCTATGTATTTTCGGCCGATGTGGTGGGTTCGCATGCGTAGCTATTTGTGGCAGCTATTACCCCGTTCTCTATTAGGACGCTTGTCCTTGGTCATGGTGGTCGGGGTGTTGGTCACACAAGTGGTTGGCAGTTTATTTTGGGCAGCGCAATCGCATGCTAAGTCCGAAGCAGAATCAAAATTGGCTGCGCAATACATAGCCCACAGTGCGTCAGCATCGATACGTTTTTTTCGTGAGCTACCACCCAATTACCGTAAGCTACTGATCCAGCAGTTTCGTGAAATGGGGGGGACGCGCTTCCTAGTTAACCTCAATCATGCGGTCGTTCCGGTACAAAAAATCCCAGTGCAAACACTGGTGAAAACGGTGCTTACTACCGTGGAAGCAACGCTAAAGACCGATTTTCCTCCATCGCAAAAATTCGAATTAGCCTTCGCTTCGTAGGTTATCAAATCCGAATAGAAGGAAGCGTTTCTCTTCTGATTCTGTTTCTTGAAGACTTTTTTCTTTAAGTTTTATCGGAGGATTTTTCTTCCTTTGGTCTGATTGAAGTCAAAATACCTTTGCGTCAGCCCTCATGCATT
>JAIELM010000208.1 GCA_019752975.1 Undibacterium sp.
CGGTCAACAGAGGAATTTAGGTTCAATGGACTCACCCAAAACAGAGGTTGGCGTTGTTGCGTTTGCCTTGTCGTACTACAGTACTGCCTGCGGCTCCGCGCCTAGCCAACGCAATTTTGCGTAAGTCCTACAATTATAGGAAGTTCTATGCCCAACCACGCCAACCTCACCATTCAAGCCATTTTTGAGAATAACCGAGACGCCCTACAATTGGGATGGTTCGCGGGATTTTCGGGGGGCGATAAAACCATCACTAGCGATGCCACCGCGTCTTCCGACCAGGTAGGTCACCTCAATTTGATTCACCGTGGGCGCATACAAGTATTAGGACACCAAGAACTAGAGTATTTCCAAAGATTGTCTTCTGGCTCTCGTCATAATCTCATCAAAGAATTGATCGCTGGTCACCCTCCTGCGCTGATCATGGCTCAAGGTTTAGCTTCGCCTCAAATCTTCTTGGATCTCTGCGACGAACACAATATTCCACTCTTTTCCACACCACTACCTGCCGCACAAGTGATCGATTATTTGCGCGTCTATCTATCAAAAAAACTCGCACCACAAGTCACCATGCATGGCGTCTTCATGGACGTACTTGGCGTCGGCGTACTAATTACCGGTGAATCTGGCTTAGGTAAAAGCGAACTAGGACTAGAACTTATTTCGCGTAGTCATGGCTTGGTGGCGGACGATGCAGTCGAATTTTCACGTATTGCACCCAATATGATTGATGGTCGTTGTCCGGAAATTCTACAAAACTTACTCGAAGTCCGCGGGCTAGGCTTGCTAGACATCAAAGCGATCTTCGGCGAAACCTCAGTGCGTCGCAAAATGCGCCTGAAACTCATCGTTCATCTGGTACGTCGTAGCACTTTAGAAGAGAACTATGAGCGCCTACCAATCGACCAACAAACCGTCGATGTTCTAGGCCTACAGATTAAAAAAGTGGTGATCCCTGTAGCCGCTGGTCGCAATATCGCGGTACTGTTAGAAGCTGCGGTACGCAACACCATTTTACAATTGCGAGGTATTAATACCTTAGAGGATTTCATCGAAAGACAGCGTCGTGCGATGGATGATACGATGATCTAACTTTTGTCATAATTTGCACATTTTTAGTCTACAATATTAGTAATTACAACTTGCGCAAAATTGTGCTAACTAGGCGTAAAGCCAAAGCTTGTACTTTAGTGCGACTAGGCAAACGCAAGCACTTCAGCGTCTGTTTTGCGCCAGTTCTCAACATATATTCATCTAGGAGACCACCAAGCATGCGCATCGTACTTATCTCAGGAATTTCTGGTTCTGGTAAATCAGTCGCACTCAATGTACTCGAAGACGCAGGCTACTACTGCGTAGACAATTTACCGCCTAGTCTGTTGGTGGACTTAGTCAATACCTTAGAATGGGAAGGCGTTAAGCGTGCCGCGATGGCGATTGATTCTCGTAGCGCTCACCTACTGAAAACTTTCCCTGACGCGATAGACCGTTTACGGCATCTGGGTCATCAAGTCAAAGTCTTATTCCTCACCTCCAGCTCAGAAACCTTAATCGCACGCTTCTCTGAAACACGTCGTAGCCATCCACTCTCCCATCATCTACAGACCTCATCCATGTCAAGTGGCGCGCTTAGCCTGACCGAGTGCATACAAAAAGAAAAAGATTTACTCTCACCTTTACAAACCCTAGGACACCTGATCGATACTTCCAATCTCAGTGCCAACAACTTGCGCAATTGGATCAAAGACGAGATAGGAGTGGAGCAAGCAGGCATCATTTTGATGTTCGAATCTTTTGCCTTTAAAGTTGGTGTACCACTGGATGTCGACTTTGTCTTCGACGTACGAATTCTCCCCAATCCACATTATGATCCAGTACTCAGACCACTCACTGGCAAGGATAAGGAGGTAGTCGATTTCTTAGAAGCACAAAGCATGACGGCAGATCTATACCAAGACATGCTCAGTTTTTTACAAAAATGGCTGCCGTCATTTAAGCAAGACAATCGCAGCTATCTCACCATAGGCATCGGTTGCACTGGGGGACAACATCGCTCTGTGTATATGGTAGAAAAAATCGCCAAGCATTTTCAAGAAACCGAAAGAGTCTTGATTCGCCACAGGCAATGTAGCTAGCTTGAGAAGTAAGGTGAGGTAGGCCATGCCTACCTCACGCTATAGGGCAAATCAGGTAATACGACGACGTCTCGCTAACAGTTTACGCCATCACTACTTCGCGCATCTTCTTAGAGACAAAACTCAAACTCGCTATCACTAGTACTGCGGACACCAGCATGGCAATCGCCATCGAAGTGAGCGATACTAACTCACCTTTGAGCACCTGATTCATCATCTGAGTTTGCGCCATCACTGGTGCCCAACTTAACCATGCTGGCTCTTTACCTGGATTCAGAAGAAAGAACAGTGGCATAAAACCCACCAACATACTCAGTAATTGATTACGTACATTGGCCTCTTTAAAACTCCTGCAAGTCAAAGAAAGTGCCACTTGCAAAGAAGCAAGAGCACAAGCTAAGGGCGTCAATATCAACAAAAAAGCAATGGCCTCTTTACTGCCAAATTGAAACTCCGCTCGCAAACCTTCATTGCCGATCACCAATTGCGCCGGAAAAAAACTCAGTACCGTAAGAACAGACACCAAGACACTGACAGAAGCAACCGCGGCCGTTTTCCCTATCGCTAATTGTCGCCCAGAGAGAGGATTCATCATCAAAGGTTCTAAGGAGCCACGTTCACGCTCACCCGCGGTACTGTCTATCGCCGCGAACATCCCACCCATCACCACCGCCATAATCAAAAACATAGGCAGCATGCCAGTAATAGTGACTTTACGTTCATCTGGACGACTGATGTGCCGCTCCTTGATACCAACACTTTGTAATAATTGTGGCGATACGCCGCGCATACTGAGATCCGCTACCGCACGTTCTTGCACAAAAGCGTTCAACAAATTACGCAAAGGACGCACGCCCATTTCGGCTTGACGATTAGAAGTATCGTAGGCAATTTCCAAATCCACTTTTTTTGCTTGCGCCAAATCGTTTTCAAAATCTTTGGGAATAAGCAGCACCGGCTTAGCTAATTCCTTGCTACTCGACTTCGCTTCGTAGTCCTGTGGCGCGGCTTTAATTTGATAACCCTGACGTAGAATAAAGTTCTCTAGCGTGGATGCCTCTTGCATATTCACTGCTACGACCACTCTATCCTCAGCTTGCGATTCCACCTGCGAGATAATGGTAGAAAATACGAATAACATCAAAGGCACCATCAACAAGGAACTCGCTAATACCGTCAACAACGTGCGTCGATCGCGGATGGCGTCGGTAATTTCTTTAGAATAAATTGCGAGGATTTCTCTCATGCCAAACTCCCTTTAGTCAAAACAGATGCGGTCGATGCCGCGGTCGGATGCAAAAACGCTAGCTTCACAAAGGCATCTTCAAAATCATGTTCCTCGGCTTGATCCATGAGCTCTTGTACCGTGCCTTTAGCGACGTTTTTCCCTTGCGCTACGATCACCACATTGTCGCAGAGGCGCTCAACTTCTTGCATAATATGAGTAGAAAAGATGATGCATTTGGAGCCGCCTGCTGGGCTTTTTAACCAACGTAAAAACTCGCGCAGAGCACGCGTTGCTACCACATCTAGGCCATTGGTTGGCTCATCTAGGATAATGTTTTGAGGGTCGTGAATTAAAGCCCGTGCCAAGGCGATTTTCATTCTCTCACCTTGACTAAAACCCTCGGTACGCCTATCCATCAAATTTTGTATTTCTAAATAATGCGCCAATTGATCGGCGCGTTTCACAACACTATCGCCATCCATGCCATGCAATTTGCCGTAGTAAGCGATATTTTCACGCGCGGTTAAGCGCGGATATAAGCCTCGCGCATCCGATAAGATACCTATGCGCGCTTGAGATGCGGTCTGGCCGTGTGCCACCGTCACCTCATCAATTTTGATCAGGCCACGGTCAGGCTTGAGCAGCGAAGCAACCATACGCAAGCTGGTGGTTTTACCTGCGCCATTGGCGCCAAGCAAACCTAAGATAGCACCATCTGGCGCAGCAAAATTAATGCCGTTAACAGCCTTAACTTTTTCTCCTACGCGCTTGCCAAAGCCAAATTTTGGCTTTGCAAGCCTAAGGAATTCTTTATGCAAATCTTCTACGATAATCATTTTTCTCTCACCTTTTCCGGCAAAGTATTACCCACTTCACTCACTCCTTTTCAAAGGAGATAGTTGGGGTGGGGATGGGTCAATTTATATTTTAGATTGATGCTGACTAATGACTTATCAATTGATGGTTTTCGGTGGAATCCAAGTTGAAGGACGAGGAATTTGGCGTACACACTGGGCATCCACTTTCAAGGCTTCCGCATCGTCTTTCGCCGCGATAAAACTGGTCATCACCTCGCGTACACAGCCATGTGACAACACCCCATGCCCTGCATTGGCTATGCTAATATGCCGCGCCTTAGCACCGAGCGCTTTGGCGACCATATCCCCATTACGGGTTGGCGTCACCGGATCAATTCCACCGCTCAATAAGAGCACTGGAGCATTCGATGGAGGTATGCTAAAGAACTCTTTTGGGATAGTCGCACGAGGCCAATTAGCGCAAATTTTTCCATACATTTCTGTCGCCACATGAGTAAATTCGTCTGCTGGTGCAACAGGTGCTGGCTGCCCAACAGCATAGGCTTCCGAACACCACACCGAATAATGCATACCGCCAGCAAGAGCCGTCGGAGATTTTGAATTAAACACGCCACTCATGGTTAATAAGGGTGCAAATTTACCTTGTTCGGCTTGAGTTAGGGCATAAGGTAGCATAGCAAGCATATTAGGCACGTAGAGCGCGTTGCGAACCATGTTGATGATATCTTCACGGGTAACCAAATCGGTCATCTCATTACCTAAACGCGGTTGGGTGAAACTCACTTGGCGCGGTGTGTTATTTAATAGGTTCTGCCAGGTCTTTGCCAAATCGGGATAAGCGGCATGGCACTTCACTTGCTTGAGGCAATCGGCAAACAAGCCATCCAAGGCTTGCTTGGCATCAGTGCCCAAAATACGTAAATCTGGAGGCACGACCGCATCGATCACTAAGCGTCTCACAGCAAGTGGGAATTGGCGTAAATACTCCAAGCCCACTCTCGTTCCATAGGAAACACCCACCAAATTAATTGCCGAATATTTTTGCGCCACACGTACCGCTTCTAAATCTTGTACCGCAATGCTAGTGCTAAAAAACTGCAAATCGCCGTAAGGTAGTTTTTGCAGCGCCTGCATACAAGATTGCACTGCGGCGATCATGGCATTTCGGTCTATCATCTTGTCACTATTATCTAACTTAGGACAGTTGAGCGGCGCACTGCTACCGGTTCCACGTTGATCGACAAAAACCAAATCACGACGGCGATTTAATTTACCTAATAAACTTTCACCGGTGTCGGACAATGCAATCGCGCTCTGCCCGGGTCCACCAGCTAAAAGAAATACCGCGTCACTCAATTTATTTCTATCTTGTGAAGGCAGTACCACATAATGAATATCGATTTTCTTACCATCAGGCTTAGCCGGATCAAGTGCTCGGCTTATTTTTCCGCATTGAACTTCCTGGGGAAAATTCGACAGGCGACAGGATTTAGTCGGTAGACTAGATTCCGCTTGCGCCCACAAAGGGGCGATTAAGACGAGGGCGGGAAGCACTCGTTTCAAGAAAGGATAGATCAAAATAGGCTCCGGTTGTTTAAACAAACTTCAAACAAACTTCAAACAAAATTCAAACAA